>CP168942.1:2172500-2304892 GCA_041871065.1 Weissella confusa
CCGTGTGGCGCAACAACGTCTTCAAACGCGCCAACAATTCTTCCTTATAGAATGGCTTGGTGATGTATTCATCCGCACCCAAGTTGAAGCCTTGCATCTTATCTGATAGTTCACCCTTGGCCGTCAACATTAGAATTGGCAAGTTAGGAAACATATCCTTTGCCTTCTTCAAAATCGTAAAACCATCTTGACCTGGCAACATCACATCCAGCACAACGGCGTCATAAACACCTGATTCGATTTCAAACCAGCCTTCATCCCCATCGTGCACTTGCGTTACTTCGCCTAATTCAGAAATCGTTTCACGGACAGTGTCATTCAATGCAAAATCATCTTCCACTACTAACAACTTAATTGTATTCCCTGCCATCTCAGTAACCTCACATATCCCCAAATGGGTTTCATTCATATCTCTTATAAATCTTTGTTGTTTTAAATAATAGTCAGCGAACCTTAAAATCGACATAGCGTAGCCTTGTCTGAACCTTAAATATTTAAGGTTCAGGTCCATTATAACCGTTCCGCGGAATATGGACTCATCTTTTGCCGCGCAAAAAAGCGCCATATGAAAAATATGGCGCTAATGTTTACTTAAATTCACGACGTGCTTGCACGCGGGCAACGATAATTGATGACACAATCGCCAACGCAAGCAGACCGACAATCACAATCAATGAGACGGCGTTTGAGATTTCAAACTCCCAGCCAAACATCTTACCACCCTCATTAATCAACATCTTGGCACCAATGAACGCCAAGATAATCGCCAATGCGTACTTGATATAACGGAACATTGGCAATAGCTTTGATAAGGCAAAATACAATGAACGCAATCCCAAAATCGCAAAGATATTTGACGTGACAACAATGAACGTATCTTGTGTCACCGCCAACACGGCCGGAATTGAATCCACCGCGAATAGCAAATCAGAGGCTTCGATGAAAATTAGGGCAACCAAGAATTTCGTCACATAATGACGACCATCTTCTTTGATAATGAAGTGTGGCTCCGTATAGTCATCCTTAATTGGCAAAATTTTACGTAGCGTCTTAATCAAACGACTATCATCCAAGTTCTGGTTGGCTTCTTTTTCAAAGAGCATTTTCAATCCGGTATACACCAAGAAAGCTCCGAAAATATACATTAACCAGTCGAAACGTTGTAGCAACGCAGCGCCACCCAAAATGAAGAGCACACGCATCACCAACGCCCCAAACACCCCCCAGAACAAAACGCGGTGTTGGTACTTGGCCTCAATACCAAAGAAGCTAAAGACCAGAATAAAGATAAAGAGATTATCTACACTTAATGATTCTTCAAGCAGGTAGCCCGTTACAAAATCCAACGCGTGGTCACTACCGGCAAAATACCAGATACCACCCGCAAAAATAAATGCCAAGGCTACCCACATACCCGTCATCATCAATGACTTTTCGAATGTCGGTACCGTATTTTCTTTATTAAAAATACCCAGATCAAGCGCTAGCATCACAATCACAAATGCAAAAAACGCCACCCAGATCCATAAACTAACTTCCATAGGTGAATCTTCTTTCTTGTTACGAGATATTCTCTATCTTACTCCAAATTTGTGCACTTTGTTTGACTAGCTTAGAAAATTACGTTTGTGGTGTGTGTCGAATAAAAAATGCGCAAAAAAAAGACACCAGGTTCGCCGCCTAGTGTCTTCCGACCATACATCTCAAATTGCAATCTGCATGGCCGTCCGGTAGTTGCCTACCGGGCTAAATACAATTACGTATCGCCCTTGTTTCCTATACAAGGGCGATACGAATCGTTTGATTGCTATAATCTGACAAAACGTATCACCCCTTTCCTAGATTGACTATTATTATAGACCCTCATTTTAGAAATTCAAGCGCAAAAGGTGATTACTTTTTTCGACGAATAATTAGCATTCCAAAGAAGGCCATACCACTTAATCCGGCCCACTTTAGCCAAGCGTTACCAGACTGTTCAGCCGCTGTTTTTGGCAATTCAACCGCGACCTTTTCAACCAAAGTTGGCGATGCAATTCCAGCCGTCTTCTTCAAGGTCACCGGTTCAACAGCGGGCGTTGGTGCCGTAACAATTGGCGCCACCTTGCCATTTACGACTGACTTAGGCGTCTCTGTCGGAACTAACACACGGTCCTTCACAGGTAATTCTGGTTCTGGCGTTTGTGTTGGCGTATCAATTTGTGGTGTAACTGTTGATGGCGTTGGATTTTCAATCGGCGTGATAACATCTTGATCCGGTGTTTCCGTTTGTGGTGTATCCACTTCTGGCGTTGGCACATCAACCATTGGGTCTTCTGGGGCTGCGACTCTTGGTTGTACCGGCACATTCGGTTCCTCTACAGTTGGCTCGCCTGGCACTTCAGGCTCATCATCCAACGGTACAGCAGGATCTTCTGGTTCTTCAACATCTTCTTCGAAAATATAATCTGGATCATCAACCGGCGATGCCACATACACATAAACGACCGATGTTGTCTCGTTCGCTTTACCATACGCGCCACTTGCGTTATCCGTCACACGCAATAGGTGGTAATCCTCTATTTCCTTGGCCGACGTTTCATACGGCGTACCTGGATTTGCAATCTTAACTTCGGTCGTTGCCAGCTCATGCCCACCTTCGTCAATATGGAACACTCGCAAACGCGCTTGTCCCTTAATATCAACGACATCCGGTGTTGTGGCTGCGCGGGCAATTTTGGTCGTATTCAATAATTCGCCAGTTGCATTGTAGGTTTTCAACACACTCGTCACCGCATTAACGGCTGTATTGTCGGCGAAATGAATATAGAACTGATGCCCGTGCGACCCCGTTCCTTCAGATGGATTAGCCCCACCAGCGCGGGCAATATTGTCATCCAAAGTCTTCAAATCAGCCGCCGTCAATGTCCCGTCGGCGTCACGACTTAACCAGAATTCACCAAATGTTTCATCACCGAAATTATCAACACCCCAGTCCGCATAAGGATTCCCCATGTTATAAGCCATTGTATACGTCCCATCGGCATTCAAATGAATCGTATACGCACCACGCCCTACCGATGCTAACTCACGTACAATATCTTCATCAGACGTGCCTTCAGTAAATTCGATGAAGTTTTGCGCCTCAATCGACTCCGTATTCATCTGAGTGACCGTCGCCGAAATCACGGTAGCTTGATATTTGCCGGCTGTATTTTTGTCGACAACATAATACGTTGAATAGCCAGCCGATGACGATGCAGACAACACAGTTCCGTGTTCAATTTGAACATGTTGCAATTGAATCAAATCTTCCGTTGCAAAGGTGCCCGTTTCACGAATTTTAGCGGTTATATCCGCATCCCCGCGCAACAAAGCATTCATGTAGCCATCATCCTGATAATAGCTTCCCACACTCACCTGATCGCTCTTCGTGAACAGTTGCTGGGTCGCAACACCTGGGGCATCAACTTGGAAACGCGATTTAAATTCAAACGTCCCTTGAACCGTTGCATCCCCAAAAACAATCTTTGCCGTACCGGTTTTTTCAGCCCAAATCTTGGCTTCCGGCAGTGGCGATGACGTTGAACCTGTAATCGCCAGATGTGAAGACACCTCACCGATTGGTGTTGTGGTGAAGGTAATCTTCAACGTGCGCCCTGTTACCTCATAGCGTGCAAATGTTGCACCGTCATTTTGCAGAACACCCGTCGCCTGAACCAAATTAAACGTTTGCTTATGCTGATCAGTTGCCGATGCCATCTCACCGCACAGTGGAATCGACAACGTATCACCTGATTGATATTGCCCATTGGCATTATCAATTTTCAGCCCAATCGCATACCCGTTCACAATTCGCGCATCAACCAACTGCACAAAACTGCTTCCTGCTGGCAGCACTTTACCGTCAGCATTA
Organism: Weissella confusa; assembly: GCA_041871065.1. NCBI lineage: Bacteria > Bacillati > Bacillota > Bacilli > Lactobacillales > Lactobacillaceae > Weissella > Weissella confusa. The sequence goes on from CP168942.1 coordinate 2,176,396, forward strand.
ACTGCACCATTCACCGTTGTCATAACGGTTTGTGCAACACTCGCATCAGTAGACCAATCCCAATCTTCAGGACCGCGGTCACCATTTTCATTGCTCATTACGCCGGTGTCTCCCACGACCATCGACGTTCCATTTTCGGCATCATCTGCTCGCACATCTGGTGCCATCCCCAACATTACCAAAGTCGCACCAGATACCAACAAGCGCTTTTTCAGACCAAAAACTGGGCGTTTATACGGCCCAACATTATCCCCCAACATAAATAAATCCCCTTCTCATATTTCCTGTATTGTGGATTAAAACCATCCCACTTATTATACGTAAGTCGAAAAAAAGCCATATACTAAAAAATGAGTTGGTGTATACCAATGTCACACCAACTCACTTATTTCCTATTTAATTTCTTGCGCCTCGTCCAATTGGTCACGCAATTTATGACGCTGAATCTTACCGCTCGCCGTGCGGGGGAAGTTATCAGTCACAAAGAATCGCGCTGGCACCTTATAGTGCGCCAAACGCTCACGACCAAACGTGCGTAGACTGGCAAAATCCATGGTTTCACCAGACTTAAATGACAAAAACGCCACAGGTACAGCACCCCAACGTTCATCTGGGATGCCGACAACTGAAATTTGATCAATTGCCGTCGCTTCGCCATAGACAGATTCAATTTCATCTGGGAAGACATTTTCGCCACCTGATGAAATCATATCGCCCTCGCGACCCTCAACGTACAAAAAGCCATCGTCATCCAACCAACCCATGTCACCGGTATCGAACCAGCCATCAACAAATGACTCGGCGTACTTATCAGGGCGATTCAAATACCCAACCGCCAAAGTTGGTGACTTAATTTGAATACGGCCAACTTGATCAGCATCATTCGACTTTTGAATTCGAACTTCAACTGGGAATAGAGGTTTGCCAGCTGAACCCAGTTTCTTCGTTGCGCTGGCTGCATCTAATGCAATCACTTGTGAAGCCGTCTCCGTCATACCGTATGATTGAACAATTTCAATGCCAGCCGCCGTCGCCTTTTCAAGCGTCGTCAAATCCGTTGGGCCACCGCCAAGCAGCATCGTGCGGAAACGTTCATGATACTTCGCACCCTCAGGTAGTTGCGCCAACAATTGCTTCAGCATAACTGGCACCACCGAAATCGTCGTTACTTGACCAGCCATCAATTCGGCGTTGATTTTTTCAACATCAAATCGTTCATACAAACTGACACCCATGCCGTAAATCAATGAACGCATCATAATTGAAAGCCCACTGATGTGGAAAATTGGCACCGCTGCTAGCCAAACATCATCCGGCGTTAACCCGAGATTCAAGGCAGAACCAACTGCTGAATAGAAGTGGTTACCAAACGTCTGCATAACGCCCTTTGGGTTACCCGTAGTACCTGACGTATACATAATTGACGTCACTTTATCTAAGTCGAAATCCGCAACTGGGGCAATAGCCTCCGCAGTTGTTGCCAAAACTTCAGCAAACGTAACTTGCTTGACCGATGGCAACTCACCATTAAAACGATCATCTTGAATAACCGTCGTAATGGCAGCATCGTCTAGTTGAAACGCCATCTCGCGCGGTGACAGCCGGCGATTTAACAAGACAACCGTCTTATCAAGTTGTTGCACCGCCAAAATCATCAAATAACCCGTTAGATTATTAGGCGTAATCAAAGCGATGCGTTCATTAGTATCAATGTGTTGCGTGATTTGGCCAGCAATTGTCAAAACGCGTTGACGCATTTCAGCAAAAGTTAGCGTTGTATCTTCAAAGCGCACTGCCATCCGATCTGGCGTCAGCATAGCGCGCTTTGTTAGCCAATTTTCCATTGCCATGTCCTTTCAACACAAAGCCCCACATCAGTCTTTTAGCGATGCGGGGCTCGTTTTTCTTTATGGGAACTTAGGGAATTGTGAGAAGTCTGGTTCGCGCTTTTCTAGGAACGCGTTCTTTCCTTCCTTACCTTCATCCGTCGTGTAGTACAACATCGTGGCGTCACCAGCGAATTGTTGCAAACCAGCCAAACCATCAGTGTCAGCATTCATTGCTGCCTTGATGAAACGAATAGCAGTTGGTGACTTCTTCAAAATTTCGTTAGCCCACTCCATTGTGGCATCTTCGACTTCAGCCAAAGGTACAACGCGGTTAATCCAGTTCATGCTGTAAGCTTCTTCAGCCGTGTAGAACTTCGTCAAGAACCACACTTCCTTAGCACGCTTGTGTCCAATAACACGAGCCAAGTACCCTGAACCATAACCGGCATCGAATGAACCAACCTTAGGACCAGTTTGACCAAACATGGCGTTATCAGCTGCAATCGTCAAGTCAGCGACCAATTGCAAGATGTTTCCACCACCAACGGCCCATCCCTTAACCATCGCAATAACTGGCTTTGGAATAATACGAATCAAGTGTTGCAAGTCCAACACGTTCAAACGGGCAATGTGGTCAGGGCCAACATAACCACCGTTACCACGAACTGATTGATCACCACCAGATGAAAAGGCCTTGTCACCAGCACCCGTCAAAATGATTACGCCGATTGAAGCATCATCACGGGCGATTGAGAAGGCATCAATCATCTCTTGTACCATCACTGGCGTAAACGCGTTGTGACGAGCCGGGTTGTTCATTGTAACCTTCGCTACAGCATCTGAACGCTCAAACAAAATTTCTGAGTATTCCTTAATCGCTGTCCATTCTACAGTCATGTTAAGTCTCACTTTCTGGTTTCGATATTCTCTATCTCAAATATGTGCTTTTTAAATTATAGCTTTTTTCTACTAATTTGGCCAAAGACCCGTTAAACTTATATTTAACACTTTAACAATTTATACGATTTCTTGTTCGCCCTAGTTAAAGTTATAATCATATACAAAATAAATACATCCATATATAGGAGTTTCAAAGAAAAATGAATGCGATTGAATATTTAAACATTTCCGTTGAAAAGATGTCAGCCGAAGAAGTCATTCTAACCATGCCAATTCGCGACGAAATCAAGCAACCATACGGCATCGTGCACGGTGGCATGAACGCCTTGCTCGCCGAAACAGCCGGCAGCTTCGGCGCTAACGTCGGACTCGATAACACAAAGCAAGTACCTGTCGGATTAGACATCCACACACACCACGTCGCCCAGGCAACTGAAGGTACGTTGCGCGCCATCGCGACACCAATCCACGCCGGCCGCCAAATTCAAACTTGGCGCATCGACACTTACGTCATGGAAACAAATAAGCTAACCTCATCATCAACATTCACTGCGATGATCATTCCAGTTCGCAAGTAGGCTTTCCGTAGTAAAAGACGTATAATAACCAACAAAGAAAGAGAATGCATTGTCACTATCGGTCAAACCCAAGGAGATTTGTCATGAAGGCTTTGTTGATTATTGATTACACAAACGATTTCGTTGCACCAGAAGGACCACTAACCGCTGGCGAGTCAGCGCAAGCACTTGCACCTCGCCTGGTAGAATTGGCAGATGAATTTTTGGCTAATGGCGATGCCGTCATTTTGCCAACTGATTTGCACGTACCGAATGACCCTTATCACCCGGAAACAAAACTTTATCCAGCACACAACGTCGCCAACACACCTGGTCGTGAATACTACGGTGTCTTAGCGGATTGGGTTGCTGAACACAAGGATGATGATCACGTTTGGATTTATCCAAAAAATCGTTACAGCAGTTTCGCCAATACCGATTTGGATAACTACCTTCGTTCACGCGACATCAAGGACATTCATCTAACTGGTGTCGATACCGACATTTGCATTTTGCATACAGCGGTTGATGCGTACAACTTGAACTACAACATCACCGTTCACGCAGATGGCGTTGCAAGTTTCACACCAACTGGGCACCGCTGGGCACTTTGGCATTTTAAAAATGTGTTAGGTGCCACGGTTACACCGGACATCGATTACAATTTGGACTAACAACTAATAAAGACACGTTCCGTTTGGAACGTGTCTTTATTTTGCTCTCCCCTCCCCTTCTATATAGAAGAAAAGAGTTTTTACTTAATGCCGTAGTGCGCTGCAGCGGCACCAAAATTAAATCGTTGGTATGTGACTGTCTTGAAACCAGTATCGGTCATCAAATCAGCCAACGCCTTAAATGACATAAATTCTTCTGTCGTCTTTTCTAGGTAATCGTATGAATCCTTATCGTGAGCAAACACCTTACCCATCATCGGCATAACACCCTTGAAATACATCTTCCAGAAAGGCTTGATCACTGGATTGTCCGGTTGTGACGTTTCCAAAACAACCAATTCACCACCCGGCTTCAACACGCGGTACAACTCTTGCAGACCCTTAGCTGTATCAGGCAAGTTACGTAGACCGAATCCAATCGTCACCAAGTCAAACGTGTCGTCTTCATAAGGCAACTCCATCGCGTTACCTTGCGTCAACGTCACCCAGTAACTAACACCAGCTGCCACAACCTTTTCACGGGCGACCGCCAACATTTCCGAACTCAAGTCAAAACCAGTTACATGGCCTTTTTCACCAAGCTCCTTAGCCAGAGCAATCGTCCAATCACCAGTCCCAGCTGCCACATCAAGGATTTGGCCGTTTTTTGGCACATCAATTGCAGCCATCGTCTTTGTACGCCAGCTACGGTGCGTTCCCAAACTAATAATGTCGTTCATCTTGTCGTAATCTTGTGCAAGACCATCAAAGATTCCTTGCACGCGTTGTGGCGCTTTGTTCATGTCATTACCCTCAATCGTAGTTGTTCCTTACATTATACAACTATTCATAGGCAGACCACAGTCCAATCCAATATCAACGTTATACAAAGTCAGATGATACATCATTTGCATTATACAAAAAGCTTTAATCAAGTGAATTTATCAAACTTGTTTTAAGCGGTGTATCAAGCAGCGGTTGCCACGGTTCAATCGACACAATCGCCGCATCATAATCTACTACAACCGGTATTTCATCTCCTATCGATTGCACACGTTGTTGGGCTAAGTCATCACAACGCACCCAATCATAATCACGCAATCGATATAACCATTGTTCTGGTGGCAACATAAACATCGGTTTCAATTGACCATGTAAATAATCATGCGTACTTTCGATCAATTCAACTGGTCGCCCCTCCCCTCGCCCACTCACAGTTGGCACTACAATAACATGACGACCAACATCGAACACATGAATCCCATTCCCGCTTGAAAACGGACGACACCAAACGCGACGAATCCATCCCATTTGGATAATTGCGACCCCATATTCTGCACCGTTCCGACGACCAACCTTCGACCACGCCCAATGCCAGTATTCCTCCTGTCGACGCAACGCTTCATCAACCAGCAAAACCGGGTTATCTGCCCACACATGTGTGACACCATCACGAGGCAAGACACCATTTCCAAAGAAAACCGGCGCACCAGCCGAAGCATGTTGCACCGCATTCAATAACACCACTGTCTCAACACCAGCATCTAGCAGATTTTCAACAAACAACTGCCAATCCACGTGTCCCTGACGTAACTCCCCCAAATCTACAACTAATAATCGCATCTCAAATCCCCCTTGATCCGTTACGGCCAGTTTAGAGGAGAAAAACGCCGGTATCAAGGCATTTAAGACGCGTCTTTTATGCGATTTTGTCATCAAAAACGTCTTAATTAATAGGGCTAACAAAAATCGCACGCGGAAAATCATTCCACGTGCGATTAATTGTATACCTAACTATTAATACCGTTAATTAATTAACACAGCAGCTGTCGGTCTAAAACTTCCGACATTCCCAGTCTGCTTTATCACAGCAGCTGTTGGTCTAAAACACCTGACTTCAGTCAGGCGCAAGACCAAAGACGCACCTGATAAGGGCGACTTGGTCACGTCGTAGGTCTAAAAACCTCCGACATTCCCAGTCTACTTTATAAATCGCTTAGGCGACCCCACTTTGGACGATCTGCATCTTCGGCAGCTTCCTCCGCAGCTTCTTCATCTTGGTCAGCGTAGTACATTTCGGCCAAATAATCTTCAGCCGGCGCCGGCGCCTCAGTTTTAACAGATGCTTGAGCACCATTTTCAACTGCAAGTACGTCGCCAAGCACCTCATACAACTTCACGATTTCATCGTGGGTCAACGTCAAACCTTTACCCATTTTGCTACCGTCTGGCGACCAAGTACGCAAGTCAAACTTAGGCGTATTGTCACCCCACTGCACAAAATTCAACTGCATTTCCCAACCACTTTTACTCGTTGAGAGAACGCCAAATTTTTCTAGGACATCATACTTCAAATCAGCCATTTTACCCTCACTTTTGCTTGTAACGCCTGTAACAGGCAGTTTTTGTAACGTTAATTGTATTATACAAAATCCAAGTCGTGCGCGATTGGCGTTTGCATAAGTGTTTTAACCGTCTCAAGCTCACGCGTCTGAGCCAGTACCCACATCAGCTTCGCCACAATCGCTTCCGTATTCATATCACCGGCCGTAATACCACCAGCATCAGCCACTTTCTTACCAACTTCATAGAGGTAAATATCCTGACCCTCTTCCAAAATTTGCGTCGTGATAATCACCGGAATGTCCGCTGCAATTAACTTCTCAATCCCCGGAATTAAGTTGCGTCGTTCAAATGGCAACCCACCATTTCCAAAGCTCTCGATGATGACACCATGAACATGAGCAGCCAAATAATCAAAGATATCAACCGTCAATCCAGGAAAAGCCTTCAACACAAACACATTTGGATCCAATGAAATACTTGGCGTTAATACCGGTTCTTCTGGTTCCGGTTGATACAACGGCACCATGTTACCCTCAGACACACTGGCAATATATGGGTAGTTGATACTTTCAAAGGCATCATAACTCTTTGACTTGGTCTTTACCGCACGCGTACCGGCCATCACTAAGCCATTGAAGACTAGATAGACACCCTGCAGGTCCGTTTGGCTGGCAAAGGTCAGCGCATCGTGCAAATTGCGCACAGCGTCCGTCTCAACCATCCCCAGCGGTACTTGCGACCCAGTTAACACAACTGGCTTATCAAACCCATAGAGGAGGTATGAGAGGCCTGCTGCCGTATATCCCATCGTATCTGTACCGTGGGTAATAATAAAGGCATCATAGTTATCATGATGCTGTTGAATGCGTGTCGCCAAATCCAACCAATCTTCTGGTTGCATGTTGGTTGAGTCCTTACTCATGACACTTTCAACCGATAGATTAACACCTGGGCGTCGTTCAAAATAGCCAATCAACGTTTCAGCATCAAGACCAGGTGCCAAACCGTTTTCTGTTTTGGTCGACGCAATTGTGCCACCAGTTGTTAATACAAGGACGTCTTTCATTGACCTACCCTCCCCTACTTCACTTATTCATTCACTCATTATCGCACAGGTTATCCTGTCCGCCCAATTTATTTTCACATCAGCGCCATGCAAAAAGGGCGAGTCGCAACCAATGCAACTCGCCCTTTTATTTAACTTATATTAACCCTTGTTACTGTGCTTAGCACCGTACAAGACGTAAACAATCGCTCCGATGACAACCCATCCAAGCGCCAAAATCAACGCATCCTTGTTCAATGAGAAGAACAATCCCAATGAAGCAAGTGCTGAGATGATTGGCAATACTGGATACCAAGGCATCTTGTAGCCTGAGTGATCAATATCTTCACGCTTACGCAACTTCAAAATACCAACTGAAGCAACGATAAAGGCAATCAACGTACCAGCTGAAACCAAGTTAGCCAACATACCAACCGGGAAGACAGCGCCCAAGATAACACCCAAGACCGTCAAAACAACCGTCGCGTTAAATGGCAAACCACGTGAATCCAACTTTGCGAATGCTTGTGGCATCAAACCATCTCGACCGAATGAGTAAACCAAACGTGATCCACCGATCATCAAGGCAATCAAACCTGAGAACATTCCAACCAAAGCCACAACTGAAAGCAAGTTAGCCGTGAACAAGTGACCTGACTCACGCAATGCCCAAGCAGCAGGCTCAGCGTTGTTTGCGTACTTCGTGTACTTGTACATACCAGTCAAGACACCAGCAACACCAACGAACAAAACCGTCGCAATCAACAACGTACCGATGATGGCACGTGGCATCGTGCGTTGTGCATCCTTAACTTCAGCTGAGTTAGCAGCGATTGTGTCAAATCCGATGTAAGCGAAGAAGACTTGTGCTGCACCCATGAAGATACCGTGGACACCACCGAAGTTCGTACCAGGCACGTGCTTAGGTACGAATGGCAACCAGTTTTGCAATTGAATTGCCGTGGCACCAACAACGATGAACAAGACGATAACCGCAATCTTACCGATAACCAACCAGTTTTCAATCTTGGCTGCACCCTTAACACCACGTGATACCAAGTGACCGACAACCAACAATGACAAAGCACCGAACAAGTCGAACCAAGTACCGTTACCTGCGTTAAATGATGCCGTTAGTGCCTTAGGAAGCGCAATTCCGAATCCTGATAAGAATCCTTGGAAGTATGATGACCATGATGCTGAAATCAGCGCCAAGGCAATCAAGTACTCAGCCAAAACAGCCCATCCTGACAACCAACCAATGAACTCACCGTAAATAACATTTGCCCATGAGTAGATTGATCCGGCAAATGGCATTGCAGAAGCAAATTCTGAATATGCCAACGCTGACAAACCAGCGATAATGGCGGCAATTACGAATGACAAGACAACCGCAGGACCCGCATAATCAGCGGCCACGATTCCAGGCATCGTAAAGATACCAGCTCCAACAACAGTTCCAACACCCATGGCAATCATCTCACGCATGCCAAGGACTGGCTTCAAATGACCATCCTTGTCAGCGTAATTTTGCGGGTCTTCCTTTCGCGCCATGCGCGAGAACAAACTCTTTTGTTCCATAAAAACTCCTCGTTTCACTACTAAAACTAATAACCTAAAACACTATTATTGCACTCTAAATAATTAAAAAATGATGTGATTATTCTACATTTAAAACCGTTTACTGTCAACATAATTAGGCACCAGAAACGCCTAATTCTCGGATATTTCCGACTTTTTATTAAATATTTTTCATAAAAACGTTTAACCGTCTGAGGAATTTTATGTACCTTTTTAACTTGCGCACTAAAAGTAATAATGATAAAATTCTAATCATTAAGTACAGAAAGGGCGGTCGTCATCATGATGAACGATTTCATTAATGCAAATCAACTTGTTGGTATGACAACCACCACCTCAACCACCATTTTTGCTGGTTGGGATATTTAATGTGCTGTTAACAAACGATATTAACAGACCGTCCAACCAGTTCGACACCCCATTGCGGTGCGCGTTCGGTTGGACGGTCTTTTTGTATACATAGAGGAGAATAGGAATATGGCAGATAAAAAACCAGAGGAAGTGCAGCTTAAGCGCTCCCTGACGTCAAATCAAATGCAGATGATTGCCCTCGGTGGCACGATCGGAGTTGGACTCTTTATGGGATCAACTTCTACCATTAAGTGGACCGGGCCTTCAGTTTTGCTAGCATACGCTTTCGTGGGGTTGCTTCTTTACCTTGTGATGCGTGCCTTGGGTGAGATGATTTTCATCAACCCAACGACCGGTTCATTTGCCGATTATGCAACGAATTACATTCACCCCTTGGCCGGTTACCTAACAAAGTGGAGTAACGTCTTCCAATATATCGTGGTTGGTATTAGTGAAGTTATTGCCGTTAGTACGTATTTGAATTACTGGTGGCCTAACCTACCCGGTTGGATTTCCGGCGTGGTGGTTATCGCAACTTTGACGCTAGCCAATCTTGCTTCCGCTAAAGCTTACGGTACGATGGAGTTCTACTTCGCGATGATTAAGGTTGTGACGATTATTTTGATGATTGTCATCGGAGTGATGGTTATCTTCCTCGGTCTAGGTAATCACTGGCACGCAATCGGCCTTTCAAACCTTTGGTCACACGGCGGTTTCTTTACCGGCGGTGTAAAGGGATTCATCTTCTCACTTTCAATTATCGTTGGTTCATATCAAGGAATCGAAGTACTTGGTATCACTGCTGGTGAAGCAGCTGATCCACGTAACGCCATCGTTAAGTCAGTTAAGTCAGTTGTTTGGCGTATCTTGATTTTCTACATCGGGGCTATCTTCGTTATCGTGACGATTTACCCTTGGAACCAATTAGCTGCCGTTGGTTCACCATTCGTTGAGACGTTCTCAAAGGTTGGTATCGCCGGTGCCGCTGGAATCATTAACTTTGTTGTTTTGACGGCCGCTATGTCAGGTGCCAACTCTGGTATCTACAGTTCAAGTCGTATGTTGTACAAGTTGTCTCGTGACAAGGAAACGTCAGGCATCTTCCAAAAGTTGTCTTCACACCAAGTTCCTTACGTTTCAATCTTGGGAATTTCAGGTGGTATCTTGCTTGGTTTGATTTTGAACACGGTTCTTTCAATCTACAGCAAGTCTACGGCTAACATCTTCGTGCTGGTTTATAGCTCAAGTGTGTTGCCTGGTATGGTGCCTTGGTTCGTTATTTTGTGGTCAGAATTGTCATTCCGCCGTTCAAATAAAGAACTTTTGAAGGATCACCCATTCAAAATGCCGCTTTATCCACTATCAAATTACTTTGCCATCTTCGCCTTGTTGCTAATCGTTGTCTTCATGTTCATCAATCCTGAGACGCGTATCTCAGTTATGATTGGTGCTGGATTCTTGATTTTGCTATCAATTTTCTTCTTTGCTACGAACAAGCACAAGCAAATTGCTGAATAACTAAAATAGCGTCGCTACGAAATTTCGTAGCGACGCTATTTTTTTACACATTATTTCTTATTCTTGTAGTACAGGTAAACCGGCACACCAATACCCACGAAGATGAATGAAATCAACACCATCGTAAAGCTTGAAATCAACGTGTTTACCAAAATGAACAACGCTCCCAAGATGGCAACCAATGGGATGAATGGGAATAGCGGTACGCTAAACACTTCCGGATCCTTTTCCAAGCCAGCCTTCTTATTACGGGCACGCAAGATGAAAATACCAAAGAACGTTGCCGTGTAGAACAACCAGATAACAAACACAGCCATGTCTGACAACCAGTCAGCCTTTGACGTGAACATCAACGCACCGGCCAAGACAGCCGTCGTCCAAAGTGCGCCAACTGGTGCTTGCGCCTTGTTCAACGTTCCCAAGAACTTAGGCAACACACCATCATGTGACATAGCATAAACCATTCGAGGGAATGCCAACATCTTACCATTCAACGTTCCAGCCATTGATACCAAGATACCAACTGACAACAAACGTCCACCCAGCTCACCGAACGCTGACTTAGCCACTTCGAATGTGACATTGTTACCCAACTTCACGATTTGATCAGCTGGCATCGCACGGTAAACCCCGTATGACACACCAACATAGGCAATCATAACAATCAAGACACCCCAAATGATTGAACGTGGAATGTTACGACGTGGATCCTTCAATTCACCACCCAAGTTCGTCAACGTTGCCCAACCATCATACGCAAACAGCGTTGCCAACACAGCCATTCCAAAGTTACCAGTTGCCGTTGATGACAATTGTGAAACCGTTTGACCCAACGCATCAGCCTTACCGAAGAACAAACCGAACACCATCAACACGGCAATCGGAATCAACTTGATACTTGTTGTTGCGACTTGGAACATTGAGGCAATGCGATTATCCAATGAATTCATCGCCGTTACCAACACCAACGCTGCCAACCCAATCCAGACAACACTGCTCTCTGGCAAACCAAAGAAGTTCGCAAACAAGTAAGCAAAGTAAGCTGAGATCGAGGCTACGATCGCTGGTGCATAGACAACAACCTGCGTCCAGCCAGTCAAGAATCCCCAAAACTTACCATACAACTTTTCCATGTATGTATAGATACCACCAGTTTGTGGGATGTGCGCCCCGATTTCAGAAATCGTCAAACCGGCCGCCAACGTTACCACACCACCAGCAATCCAGGCCCACAAAGCACCTGTTGTGCTACCAGCGGTCTCCAAAACTTGCCCTTGCTTGAAGAAAATACCTGATCCAATAACCGTTCCGATAACGATTGAAATACCAGTCCAAACACCCATTGAGCGTTTCAAATGTCGTTCATTGCCTACCATAATGTCTACCTCATCTTTCCTTAAAGCCCCTAAGTATACAAAAAAGCCACTCAACCCCTGATACGCCTATACAGTCTGTGTATAAGGGTACCAACATGGTTGAGTGGCTTTGTGAAATACAATTATTATTGCACGTCAAAGTTACTCAACCACAAACGGGTGGTTGAGTCAGAGGACGTCGTCATGATCATAGCTGTGCTAATTCGGTTATTCATAGGTCTGCCCTCCTTTTGGCGTTTTTAGTATGGTTAGAACTTTATCATCTAGGTGTAGTGTTTGTCTAGCCTTTTCTCATTTTGTTTACATTTTTAATTTTTGCGGTTTTTAGAATTAAACAAAAAATCCATCACCCGCAGCCAAACGAATGATAGATTAAAACTTATTTATTAACCGGCCATTGTGACCAAGATACCACCTAGCATAACGAAGATAGCACCAATTCCAATTCCGATGATTTGGCGCTTCGTCTTGCGCTCCTTCAAGATGATGATGGCACCCATCGTTGAAACGATGATTCCCATTTGTGACAACGTTGATGCCTTGGCTTGTCCAACCGCTGGATTCAACACTGCCAAACGGATCATCACTTCTCCAGTCCCCCACATCACACCGGCGATTCCGTTCTTAGCCGTTTCCTTCGTCAACAATGGCAAGCTCAAGTTACCACCGTTGAAGATAATGATACCGAAGACCAACGCACCGATTGTTTGTCCGATGGCAATTGGCAATGACAAGGCCATTGTGTTGTGCAACGTCCCCGTGTTCACGTGAACCAAATCAAGAATAGCAACCGTCTTAGGAATCATGAAGTAAATCATGTAGGCAAAGACTGAGATGGCCGTTAGACGAACACCGTCTTTGTTCAAGTTAGATGGCTTACCTGAAATCAAGAACACACCAACAATTACTGAGGCGATGGCCAACAAACCAATTGTCCATTGGTGTGCGCCCGTCCATTCACCGAACACGGCTGCACCGACCAAGGCATTCACAGCAATTTGTCCGGCAGTATTCAAACCTGACGCTTGTGACACACCCATCTTCTTGAAGGCGGCTAGTTGGAAACTCGTTCCAGCTGCCCACGCAATTCCTGAAAGAATGTACGTCAATCCCGCCATGCTAAACACAACTGATGTGGTTGGTGCTTCAATGTATGCGTAAACGCCAACAACAATTGAAAATACAAGTGATCCAAGTGCACCACCCAAAATTTGATTTGCGACACGACCACCAGCCCAGCCGTTCACAATTCCCATCGCACCCCACAAAACCGCAGGAATCAAAGCAAACATAATTGACATGTACCAATTCTCTCTTTCAATCTCTTAATCAATGTAAATTACTATAGCACCGTGCATTAACCGTGCGAATTAAAAAGGGAATAAAATAGACCAATTGTCAAATTGGCGTATACCATTTCTGACAATTGGTCTAGTTTTTACTATTGAATTGCTTCTGAACCTGCATCCTTAGGCAGCGTCAAAATCTCCAACATTGGGATGATGGCGAATACACCCAGGACAACGAAGCCCCATGAGTACGCACCTTGCAGTGAGAAGTGCGTTTGGAACAAGTGGATAATCACAGTAATCAATGAAATACCTAATCCTTGTCCCATACTTTGTGTAACCGCCGTTAACGTGTTGGCGCCATTACGATCTTCTGGCGCAATTTCAGTGAATTGCAAACCGTTATATGACGTAAACGCCAATGAACGGCCGACACCAGAAATCAATGCCAACAACATAATCCAAACTGCTGGTGATGTTGGACGTACCAACGCCAAGGCAAATGAACTTAAAGCTAGCATTGAGAATGAGGCAACCAGCGCACCGCGGAAGCCCAACTTGCGAATGATTGGATTCGTGAATGGCTTGATACCAATATTACCAACGAAGATAAACAACACATACCAACCGGCACGTGCAGCCGTCCAGCCAAATACCGTTTGGAGCAATACTGTCAAAACGTATGGCAAACTAGCAATCGTAACTTGGAAGATTGTCCCACCAGTTTGGAAAACACGGAACGTCGGTACCTTCATGGCATCAACTGAGAATAATGGATTCTCAGCCTTACGCAAGTGGAAGAAGACATTCACACCCAACAAGATACCAATGACTACCAGAATCAAGCCGTACCAAACAACCGTACCGGTGCGAGCGACCATTTCTGCTCCAGCCAACAAAGCAACTGATGCCAAGGCCAGCTCAATGAAACCACGCACGTCAAAGGCACGCGCTTGCTTAACCTCATCCTTCGGCAACAAATGCATCCCAATCAAAAAGGCGATAATACCGATTGGCAAATTAATCAAGAAAATCCAGTGCCACGTGAAGTATGTGACGAACATACCACCAATCACCGGTGCCAACGCTGGCGCAACCAACGATGGCCACACTAGATAACTAATCATACGCAACAATTGATTAGCCGGCGTCTTTTCCAACACAATTAAGCGCGCTGTTGGCGTCATCATGGCACCAGCGATTCCTTGAATCACACGCATTGTTAATAGCACGGCGAAATTTGGTGCCAAGGCACTACCCAAAGAACTGATCGTAAACAATGCCACAGCCAATAACCAAATACGCTTATTACCTAAACGTTGCGCAATCCAACCACTCAATGGAATAAATACGGCAACCGCAATCATATATGTACTTACCAACAGACTAATCGTGGCAGCAGACACATTAAAATTCTGCGCCATTTTTGGTAATGCCGTCGTGACGATGGTACCGTCCATGACATCCATAAATAAACTAGCTGCCATCAATAAGGCAACTTTTATTTCTCTACTCATTTTCCCACCTTACGATCCTATGTTTTCTCGATCTGATTGTTTCATGTGAAACAATCGGTCGGATTTTATGTATCTCTCCCCTATATGAGAGACAAAACTACGAGAAACTATGCTACGCCTTTTAAATACACCGCGCAAGAAATATTGTCATGCAAATTTTTCCGAATCATTTAAACACATGATTTAACAAATCAGTGATAAAGCGCTACACTAATAAACGTAGACATACACGCCGGGCCAAACACCTGACGCGCAATTAATGTGCAGGAGGTAATGGAATTATGTCACAAAAGAATAAGTTGAAGAAGTTGTTGGAAAAGAAGGGGATTGAGTCAATTAACGTTGACGGTACACCAACACCTGTTCAAAGCGCCAAGGAGCTCGATTTGATTGAAGCTGCCAAGGCAAACGGCATCATGTAATTCTGACTATACAAAATAGGACGCACAACCATTTGGCTGTGCGTCCTATTTTTTAATCGTGTGCGATACGCGCTTGTGCTGCAGCGGCGATGGCTGACACGATATCATCAATAAACGTGTTCACGCGGCCACCGCGGTGTTGTTCGTCGTTCAAACGACCAACAATACCTGGCTTCATGCGATCAAGGTAACCAAAGTTCGTCCATGAAATCGTGCCGTACACACCCAAAATTGACATAACCAATTGTTCATCAATCCCATATGTGCCGTGGTCACGGTCGATACGGCTTTGCAATGGTTGTGGCAATTGCTTTGCTTCTGCTAAGTCATCGATAGCTAGACCGGTCATGACCGCATCTTGCACTTCAGTCTTGTGCAAAACGTGTTGCACTGAATCGATTGCATCAGCCATCGTCAAGTCAGGAATAATCGCACGTTGACCAAACAAGACCAACTCTGCAATATCCTTTAATTCAACGCCACGTGCATTTAGCATCGCAACAACATCTTCATAATAATCGCGTTCTGTAAATAGCATAATAATAAATCCCTCTACCCGTATTGTAACAACAGGCGATTGTTTCACATGAAACAATCGCCTGATTTTAATCTTTAATTAAAAGGTAAATACCGCCTTACCTGCCAATGAGGCTTGGCGAGCAGCTGCGTGTGCTTCACGCAATGCTTCAACTGAGAATGGCTTAACATCCCCAACCTTAACAACAATCTTACCAGCTGCCATATCATCCAACAACGCTGCCAAGTTTGGACGCTTTCCGTTTTGATAAGTGTGTACTGCATCAATATCAAACTTACTGATGGCTTCTTCATCAAAACCAGTCAAGTTACGCAACTTACCGCCTTGCTTCAAAACCTTCGCAGATTGGATGGCGACATCCCCACCGATCGTATCCAACACCGCATCAAAGTCTGACAAGTCATTCTCATAAGCAGTGTGATAATCAACTGGCGTCACATCCCCCAATGACTTTAGATAGTCAAAGTCAGCTGGCTTTGCCGTTGCATAGACAACTGCACCACGGTTCAAAGCTGCTTGAATCGCAACAGAACCAACACTACCGGCACCACCTTGAATCAAAACCTTTTGACCAGGTTGCACATCCAAATCATCCGTAATCATTTGGTACCCAGTTGCTGCACCCACAACAGCCGCAACTGCGTGAACATCATCGACGCCTTCTGGCACCTTAGCAACTGCAGATTGACCAACCGGAACTTCTTCGGCATACGTTTGGTGGTGACGCGTTGCAGCGACACGATCACCAACCTTGAAGTCAGTGACTTCTTCACCAACCGCAATCACTTCGCCAACGACACTTGAGCCAGGAATCAATGGTAGCTTATCAGCCTCACCCATCAATCCTTGCACAAACTTCACGTCATAAGGATCAATTGCAGTTGCATGATTCTTAACCAATACTTGCTTCTTCAAAATCTTAGGTGTGTCGACTTCAACTTCCTCAAGTACATCAACGTCCCCAAATGCCTTAATTTGTACTGCCTTCATGATGAAATCCCTCCTTGGTTTGACCAATCTTGATTTGTTGATTTTATTTTAACCTCTTTCGTCACGAGTGTACAAAATAAAGGCATTATTTTCGTCCTGAAAACAAAAATGCGTATCGTCACATAGACGATACGCATTTTAATGATTGATTATTAGTCTTCTTCAGAACCCAAACCAAACTTAGCAACTACGGCTGCCAAAGCGGCACCAACCAATGGACCTACGATGTAGGCACCAATGTTAGTCAATGCAGCTGATGAACCGAAGATTGCAAGGAAGGCAGCAGGTGCCAATGAACGTGCAGGGTTCAATGAAGCACCAGTTGCTTGCAAACCAAGCATGATCAAAGCAGCCAAAGTCAAACCGATGACGAATGGTGCAACTGATGAGATAGCTGCGTTCTTCTTAGCCGTAACCATCAAGATTACCAAGACAAAGACGAACGTCAAGAATGCTTCGATCAATGAAGCTGACAAGAATGAAATTGGTGACGTAAAGTTCGTTTGACCAAATCCAACTTGCTTAATCGTTGCTGCTGGAGCACCGAAAGCCTTCATGAAACCCAAAACAACGGCTGAACCTGCAAAGGCACCGATGATTTGTGAAACAACGTAACCCAAGTAATCCATCCATGAGATGCGACCGTTAATGGCAGCAGCAAATGAAACGGCTGGGTTAAAGTGACCACCTGAGATTGAACCAAAGGCATATGCTCCGGCTACAACAGCCAACCCAAAGGCCAAGGCAACTGGCAATGGACCAGTTTGAGTTCCGACGAAGACAACAACGCCAGTTCCCATGGCAACCAACATCAACGTTCCGAAGAACTCGGCAAGATACTTGCGCATGTTTTCCATGATAAAAAACTCCCTTATTCTATTGGTACGAGAATCGTACGAGATTAATAATTTCTGTTCCTACTATATAACACAACCAGTCTTAAATTCAGCTTTAAGGCCTGGCATTAAAAGAAATTTAAGTTTAACGACCGATGATTTTGCTTGCCGCACGGTCTAGTGCAAGCCAAACATTCATGGCATTTGCCTTAAATTGCTCGATGTAGCTAGGTTGTTCATCTTCCGGCTTTGCTTCGCCTTCATAGGCGTTACCAATACCGAATACTTGTAGGGCGCGGAAATCTTCATCCCAACGAACCGTAAAGTAATTGCCTTCCATGCGCTCATCGATAATGTCTTGGAAACCTAGCTTTAGCGCTTCCTTGATCACATCATCTTCACTAACTGGGAAGCCACGCGCTGCCATCAAAGCAACACGGTCAGCCACTTGCGTCATATCTTCTGGGATTGATCCTTCATTCATTACGAATAGTCCTTCTTTCCTTCACTTACTTTGTGTCAATCTAAACACGCTCCTAAAGACATTTTAGCAGTGACTTGCGATATAATAAACTGTGAACGTCCTAATCGACGTTTTTGCTATTATACCTATTAAATTAAGGAGGTTACTTTTCATGGTTGAAGCAGTAACCGCACAAGACATGCAACGATTCGATCGTTACACGATCGAAGAAATTGGTGTGCCCTCATTAGTGTTGATGGAGCGCGCCGCAATGTCTGTGATTGATGTTCTCGCAGCTGGGTCATTCGACTTGGCTAACGTCCTCGTCATCGCCGGTTTGGGTAACAACGGTGGTGATGGTGTCGCTATTGCGCGTATGTTGACCCAAAAGGGCGTCAACGTCGACCTACTTATCCTAGGCGATGAACACCGTGCAACGGCTAACACAGCTACCCAATTGAAGATTGCTCGCGGATACGGCATTGAAACGCAAAATCGTGTCCGTGATTTCCGTAATTACACTGTTATCGTCGACGCTTTGTTTGGAATTGGCCTTTCTAAACCCGTTCCAAGCAAACTTGGTGATATTATTAAACGAGTAAATGCCGCAAACATTCCAGTTGTCTCAGTTGATGTGCCTTCTGGTTTGCACGCAACAACAGGAGAAATCCTTGGCTCTGCCATTCGTGCCACCGCAACAGTAACCTTTGCCTACCCAAAGCAAGGGTTGCTACAAAACGAAGGCTTGAAGCGTGCCGGTAACATCTACGTGAAGGATATCGGTATCTATTCACCCGAAGAATTAGCAGCATTTAAGCAGGAAGAGAGTGAGAACTAATGAATATTGCATTGGTCGGAGCTGGTCCTCGAAACTTGACGTTGGTTGAGCGCTTGATGGCGCACGCCAAGAAGACGACTGACCCCGTAGACATTACGTTATACGACCCATTCCCAATCGGAGGTCGTGTTTGGAATCCAGATCAAGATCCAACATTTTTGATGAACACTGTGACGCAACAATTGACGTTGTTCACAGATCCATCAGTTCCTAACCATGCATCTACTGCCCTATACGGACCTAACTTCTACGAGTGGGCTGTAACTTACGGTAAGGAATATGTTAAGATGCACAACTTCGAAAACGAAGCTTACTTCTTGGACGAGTTGACGCGTATTAACCCTAACCGTTTCACTTCACGTGCCTTGTTCGGTGTGTACTCACAATGGTTCTTTGAACACTTGGGTGCCCACGTGCCAGCTAACGTGACGTTGTCATACGAGCGCAAGTCTGTTTCAGACGTTGTGAAGAATGGCGATGAGTACACGGTAACTTTGGACGACAATTCATCAGTTAAGGCTGATCACGTCGTTATGGCTTTGGGTCACGTTGATAACGACTTGGACGACGAGCAAAAGGTTTTCGCTGCCGCAGCAGATGAAAATGCTGACTTGTTGTACGTTGCACCAACGCACCCATCAGAAGCTGACTTGGATGCTGTGCCAGCACGCGAAAAGGTTGTTTTGCGTGGTTTGGGATTGAGTTTCTTTGACTACATCGCTAAGTTGACAATCAGCCGTGGCGGACGCTTCTCTCGTGACAACAACGGGGTCTTGTACTACTTGCCATCAGGTAAGGAGCCACACATGATCGCCGGTTCTCGCAAGGGATTGCCTATGCACGCCCGTGGTGTTAACCAAAAGGTCGAAGCTGAAGGTTACCAACCAAAGTTCTTTACGAGCGAAAACTTGGACGCCTTGGCTGCAAAGTCAAACGGTCAAGTGTCTTACGATGAATTCTTCACGTTGTTGCGTAAGGAATTGGAGTACAAGCACTACCAAAACACAATTAACGACTTGGGTGTGACATGGCCATTTAACGCTGAAACGTTTATGAACGCTTTGGCCGAGAGTGACGATTTGAATGAAACTGCTCGTAAGTTTGGTGTCGCTGAAGAGTACATCATGGACTGGGAGCGTATTTTGAACCCAGTTAATGACGTACCTGCTGAAGTTGAATACAGCGACTTCATGATGAACTACCTAACTTGGGACATTAACGACGCTTACCAAGGTAACAACGATGCGCCGTATGCCGGTGCCTTCGACATGTTGCGTGACGTTCGTGGTATCATCCGTCACTACTTGGACGCTGGTTACTTGTCAGCTGACGAGTATGCCAAGTTCCTTTCAAAGTTCAACCCATTCAACTCATTGATTTCCGTTGGACCTCCTGTCCTACGTGTTGAGCAAATGCGTGCTTTGATTGAAGCTGGTGTTTTGACGATTGCTGGACCTGGCTTGGCCGTTTCTGTCCAAGATGATCACTACCTAGCAACAGACAACCGTGGTAACTCATGGGCGGTTAACAACCTAGTTGAGGCTCGTTTGTTCTCTGTTTCATTGGCAAACTCAGTTAACCCATTGGTTGCTAACTTGCGTGATCGTGGCGTTTTGAGCGCTGCAGAATACACAAAGGCTGATGGCTCAACTTATGTTGTCGGTGGTACTCGTATGAACAAGGAAACGTTGGTTGTTATCGATGAAAACGATAACGAAGTCGACGGCTTGTACGTATGGGGTGTCCCTACTGAAGGTTGGTCATGGTTCACGACGTTCGCACCTCGTTCAGGTGTTAACGACAAGAACTTGCGTGATGCTGAAAACATCGCCCACCACATCTTTGGTTAATCATTAGACATTAAAAGTAATAGCACCAACTCGCATAACCATGCGGGTTGGTGCTATTTTTTTGTTAAAAACACCGTCATATCAGGCGTTTTCGTATTTGCAAAGATTTTCTAAAGGGTGTATATTAGGTTTATCCTAACGTTAGGATAAACCTAATATACATAAATAGAGGTCATTCTGATGGTCGATGTCTACCAAAAAGAAACCGCCAGGCACGTAATGGTTATCGACTCAAAAAGCTTTTATGCGAGCGTTGAAAGTGTCGATTTGGGACTCAACCCCCTCAAATCACTCCTGGTCGTGATGAGTCAACAAGAAAACACAAACGGCGGCCTTGTCTTAGCTGCCTCACCCCAAGCTAAAAAGGTCCTTGGGGTATCCAACGTTATGCGTCAACGTGACGTACCACGCGATCCACGATTGGCAATCGTCCAACCCCGTATGAATTACTATATTCAAAAAAACAAACAAATTAATGACATTTATCGGAAGTTTGTCGCCGACGAGGATTTGCACATCTATTCAATCGACGAATCATTACTCGATTTGACCGATAGCTGGCGTTACTTAGAGTCCAAATATCATCGCACCCTGACAGACTACGAAGTTGCGCGGATTATTCAGCAAGAAGTCCGTGACGCAACTGGTATCTACCTAACAGTCGGCATTGGTGACAACCCTGCCATGGCTAAAATGGCGCTCGATTTAACCGCTAAGCACGCTGATGATTTAATTGGTGAATGGCATTATGACACCATCCCCGACGTTTTATGGCCCATCGAAAAGCTTGATGACGTTTGGAGTATCGGGTCACGTACCGCAAAAAAATTACGACGCTTAGGTATTTTTTCAATGCGTGATTTGGCTGCAGCAAACCCCTACCGGCTTAAAGAAAAATTCGGCGTTAAAGGCGTCGAACTTTACGCACTGGCTTGGGGCATTGACCGTAGTTTGATTAAACAAAAATATCGGCCAAAAGAGAGTTCGTTTAGTAACGGGCAAGTTCTGCCGCGCGACTACGACAATCCGACCGAAATTGAAGTCGTGATTCGTGAAATTGGTGAGCAAGTCGCGAGTCGTTTGCGTGCCAAACACGTGGTTGCCAGTCAGATTAGCCTTGGCATCGGCTTTGGATATCGCGAAACAAACCAAACACACGGTTTCGGCGGCCAGATAACGATTGATGCCACCAATCTCAGTTTGCCAATTACCAATGCACTCCGCGATATTTTTAGGCAACATTACGAGGGACAAGTCGTGCGCAACGTTTACGTCAGTGCCGGCCGTTTAGCACCTGAAGGCGTTGAACAAATCGACCTATTTACCCCGGTCATGATTAATACGCGCCAACGAACCATCGATACCGTCATCGATGATATTCGCAAAAAATTTGGCGTCGGCGCTGTCTTCAAAAGTTCTAGTGTTGCCGGCGGTACGATGCTTAACCGTATCGGTCTGGTTGGTGGTCACAACGGAGGAAACGCTTATGGATGATGAACAGGATATGTTCGAACGGGCAGCCTACTTTTTCAGCCACGATTATCAAGATCGCGGCATGGTGAAATGGCAAGGCTACTACCTGTCTGACCACACCGAAGACGTTAAAAAGAAGGAAGCCTTAGAATTAGCCCGCCAAAATCGTAAACGCATGCCAGAAATGACCTTACCCGATATGACAGCGATTTTATTCGACGCTTTCGGCCGACATGAAGAAGTGGCCGTGCAAGAAAATTATTCAGATACAGATGGTGCGGTACCACCCATCATCACCGGGTTAGTCACTGGCTATACCGACTCAGACATCATTATCGGTGACACCCGCATTCCGCTATCTAATTTGTGGTGGGCGCAAAAAACGCAGTGATTCGCACATTGAATCACTGCGTTTTTCATTAATTAAGCTTCAACCAGTTGCTTTGCTAAATAGAAGCAACCTAGAATACCGGCGTTGTCGCCGTTTCCGACCGTCACCAAATACTTATCCAAATCATCAACTGGTAGGTAATCCGCCAATTGTTCCGCAAATGACTTGCGCACCATTGGCAACAATACTTCACGGTGAGGGACCCCACCACCAAATACAATGCGATCCGGACGCAAAATAACGGTGTAAGTCACGGCCGCTTGCGCCAAGTAGTACGCTTCGATTTCCCATGCCAAGTGATCATCTGGCAATGACTTTGCTGATTCTTGCCAACGGTCTTCGATGGCCGGACCGGCTGCCAACCCTTCCAAGCAGTTATCGCCATGGAATGGGCAGTGACCGACGTAACTGTCTTGCGGGTGCTTACGCATCATAATGTGCCCAGCTTCAGGGTGTGAATTACCACTCAGTAGCTGTCCATGCTGAATAATTCCGGCACCGACACCCGTCCCGACCGTTAGATAAACGACATTTTCAACGTCTTTAGCTGCACCTGATACATACTCAGCCCAGCCGGCGCCATTCACATCAGTCGTCCAATAGTACGGGATGTCGCGCCATGCCCGCATCGCACCCAAAAAATCATATCCTGACCAACCACGCTTCGGTGTAT
Organism: Weissella confusa; assembly: GCA_041871065.1. Classification (NCBI taxonomy): domain Bacteria; kingdom Bacillati; phylum Bacillota; class Bacilli; order Lactobacillales; family Lactobacillaceae; genus Weissella; species Weissella confusa. The sequence continues at coordinate 2,199,832 of CP168942.1, forward strand.
CTAAGACATACCCATATGTGCGACTATCCGGATTAATATCAATCGGTCCAAATGCTGCAATTCCGATGGCCGCGATGTCATCATAACGATCAAAGAAATCAATCACCTGAGCAATGGTCCCCGCACCGTCCAACGTCGGAAAACTTTCACGCGCGACCACAACATCTGGATTTTCAACATCCGCCACCGCAACGACAAACTTTGTACCACCTGCTTCAATAGCTCCCAAAAGTGCCATAATTTTAATTCCCCCAATTTAAAACACTTACAATACTGACAATTTCGAAATCAAAATTGCCCCCACGATTACTAATACCGTTCCCAGGAAAATGTATCCCATCTGGCGGGTCGTTTTGCGTTCACCAAGAATGAAAATGGCCCCAAACGTCCCAACGATAATCCCTGTCTGAGAAAGGGTTGTCGCTGTTGCTTGCCCCACTTCTGGATTTCCCGTTGAGATGAACATAAAGACATTTCCGAGCGCCCAAACTAACCCCGTGATAATTTGACGCGCTGTGCCAATTTTAAAGATGTTACGCGTCTCCTTAAAGTAGAAGGCCACAATCAACCATGCACCTAGAATTTGTCCAATCGACTGTGGTGCAACGATTGCTGTCATGTAATCCAACCCATTATTTTGGTTATGGATGGCATCTGAAATGTAGCCCCACTTGTTCAACAAGTTTGGCAAAACGAAGTACATCATAAAGGCCAGCGTAGAGACGATGACTGCCGTCACACCACCTTTGAAATCACGTTCTGGATTGGTTTCAACCGGCGCATTTTTATCGCGAACCGTCGTCAAAAGTGCCCCACCGGTTACTAACGCGATTGATAGCAAACCAAAGAACCACATGCGGCCTGTGTGCCATTCACCCAGCACCGCAGCTGCCATCAAGGCATTTCCAACAATTTGACCAGATGTCGACAACGGATTTCCAATCGACACCCCTAACTTCTTAAAGCCAATCAGTTGACCAACCTGACCAACTGCCCAGATCAATCCTGAGATAAATCCTACCAACCAAATGCGTGAATTAAATGCATAATCCATGCCGGCATTCGGAATAACGAAAAATGCCAATGTACCGAAGCCAAGCAAGATGGCTCCAATCGTCATTCCCATGATGCCTTGAGCAGCTGTTCCACCGGCCTTGGTGGTCACAATTCCTACTGACCCCCAGGCTAATGCTGGTACCAACGCAATCAATATCGACATATCAATAATTCCCCCTAATCAAAAACTTTCTATCAACATGTATTACGCTACTCGCGCGAAAACGCTTTCACAAGTTTCGTTTTTTAACGAGCCGTCATTTTTCAGATAGATGCACAAAAAAGCCGGATGACATTGACCATTAAATCAATATCACCCAGCTGATTAATTACATATTAACTGTTTACTTTTCGAACAATTCCAATCCTTCACGGCCGACATAAATCGCAAACAAGATTGTCGCAACTGCATCTGCCCACCATAGGCCAAACAATGCCGTCAGGACCATGCCACCCAATACAAGAGCCGCTAACACCGCACATGTGACATTACACATCGCGTCATCACGCAACGCTTCAGATTGAATACGATCACCAATGCGACGCTTCATCGTTGTCATGATTGGCATCAAGATAACGGACATAATCGCAATGATCAACCCAATACCGCTTTCCGCTGGCATTTCATGGTTAATCAGGTTCATAACCGAAGTAATCAACACATATCCTGAAAGTAACAACAGGATACCCTTTACCAATCGGCTGGCCGTACGTTCAACCCGCGCTACCGTCTTGGCATCCGCACCATTATATTCGGCGCGCAAACGCCAAATTAAAATACCACCGGCGACTGTTTCCAAAAAGGCATCGAGCCCAAACGCAATCAGCAAAATTGACCCAGCGTGAATCCCCGCAGACACACCAAGCACAAATTCAATCGCCATCCATGCCATTGAAATCACTTCTAATTGAATGCCCCGCGCTAATAATTTCTGTCGTACTTCCATTTCATTTTCTCCCCGAATAATACATGTCATTTATTTCATATGTTTATTATATCATAAGTTTGAGAAAAAATGCACAATTAAAAAATGACCTCGGTTTTTAAACCAAGATCATTTCAAAAAGTTTTTCTGTTTCACGTGGAACAAATTGTTTAGTTCATCCGTGAATGTTTCATACCATACGTTAGGTACAAAATAATCCCCAACACAGACCATACCAGCGCTGCTACCAGTGTTTCTAGGTGCAATTGCGTGATTAAGAAGAACGTGAATAGCGCTGACAAAATTGGTAGCACCGGATAACCAGGCATCTTATAACCATCTTGGCGCACATCAGCACGCTTACGTAATGGCAAAATTCCCAATGACACAACCATAAATGCCAACAATGTGCCCATATTCACCAAATCGACTAGCTTTTCTAGCGGTACGAACCCACCAAAGAATGCCACAACAATTGTTGCAATACCCAGCGCACGTTCTGGTTCCCCTTGCTTACTCAACTTACCTAGTCCACCTGGCAATAGGCCATCACGACCAACGGCATAAATCAATCGTGAAGAAGCATATAGCATCGTCACCATCATCGTGAACATCCCAATCAACGCCCCAATGGTGATGATAAGCGCTGCCCAGTGTTGGCCAACTTGTTGCATCGCAAACGCAGCCGGATCAGCAACGTTCAACTTTGAATAGTGCACCATCCCTGTCAAAACTAGAGCAACCAAACCATACAAAACTGCTGCGACAATCAATGTCCCGATAATACCAATTGGCATATCGCGCTTTGGATTTTTCACCTCAGCAGCGGTCGCTGACAACGCATCAAACCCTAGAAAGGCGAAGAACACCATCGACGTTCCGGCAAAGACCCCTTGAATACCAAACGCACCATCCATGCGCTTTGGAATCAGTGGTGTCAAATTGTCAGCTTTGATGAAGAAAAAGCCGACGACAATGAACAACACAATAATCCCGATTTTCAATAACACCATCGCATTTTGAACGCGCTTAGATTCAGTCATTCCCCCGCGCAACAGCAACCCAATTAACAAGACGATTACCACTGCGACAATATTCACAACCGTTCCTTCAGCCGGATTATAAGCTCCTGATAACGCGGTTGGTAACTTGAAGAATGGTGACATCAAATTTGCAAAGTAGGCTGACCAGCCGGTTGAAACAGCGGCCACACCTAGCGCATATTCCAAAATCAATGCCCAGCCAAGAATCCAGCCAATCACTTCACCAAAGATGACATTCCCGTATGAATATGCGGATCCAGCTACTGGCATTGCTGACGCAGTTTCCGAATACGCCATCGCAACCAAACCAGAGACAACAGCTGCGATAATAAAACTAAAAATCACGCCTGGGCCAGCTGTCGTTGCAGCAACCGTACCCGGCAAAATAAAAATACCCGTTCCAATAACTGCCCCAATTCCTAACCCAATTAAATCTTTAGCAGTCAGTGACTTTGAAAAATGCGCATCACTCTTCAAATATGTTTCCAATGATTCTTTTCGGAACATCCTCTTTAATAACGACATATAAACACCTCTTCCCAAATGACACAAAGCCCCAGTAAATAAAAAGCACGCATCGGATACCAATCCAGTATCCGATGCGTGCTAAATGAGTTTCATACAAACCAATTACTTAGTTGCCTGATGTCTCACACACTCGGATACTTTACCGTCATCCGAGTGTTCAACGCAAAATAACTTTACGATTGATTCGGATGACTAACCGAAAAACGTAAAGTAGAAAAACGCTTGCGTTGATGACATAAGTAATTGCATGAATTTCATTTCCTTTGACTTTGATTAACGCCGATTCAATTTGAACCAACGGCCCCTTTAAATGACCCCCTAAGCATATGATATCCCTGACAATTCGTCAACAACTTATCTGCACTGACTTTTTGTAACTATAACGAAACACATTGCAAGCCGGATACTCGTTTTTCGACAAAAAATAAGTTTATAATAGAAAACAAGTAGTTTGGCGCTAAACCAAACTGAGTCTAAAAATGAGGTGGTTTCATGTCGATTCGCACGTATCATAATGCGCAAGTCTATGATGTTGCGCAAGAAAAATTTATTCCTAATTCATGGTTCACCGTTGATTTGACCAGTGGTCGTATCACATCTACCGGCGTTGGCACTGCTCCTGCAGAAGGCCAAGAACTTGTCGATCTTGAAAACAAGTTTGTGACACCCGGTATGATCAATACCCACGTTCACATCATCAACAAGGTGTTCCCATACGGTCCTAAGGCATCTCGTGAGCCCTTTGAGATTGCGATGCAAGCCCAAGCTAACTTGAACGAAATGTTGGCTTCTGGTGTCACTTACACGCGCGTCCTTGCGACAGCAAATAGTTTTGATATCGGTATCCAAAAGATGACGTTGAACGGTCAATGGCGTGGTACTGGGGTTGTGGCTTCTGGTCGCGCCTTTTCAACCATTGGCGGTCACGCTTCAAAAATCGGTGAGGCGTTGACTGGTCCGGAAGAATTCCGTGCTGGTGTGCGTCGCCGTATCGAACAAGGTGCCCACGCGATTAAGTACATGGCTTCTGGTGGTATTGCCTTTGAACAATTCGAACAACCCGACATGCCACAAATGACTGAAGCTGAAATGGCGGCTGGTGTCGATGTTGCCCACCGTCGCGGTATCAAGGTTGCCGCTCACGCCGAAGCTTTGCAAACCGTTAAGGAAGCTTTGCGCGCTGGTGTTGATTCTGTTGAACACGCCTTTGTCATTGATGACGAAGCGTTGGACTTGTTCCTTTCAACTGGCACTTACTTGACGCCAACCTTGGTCGCCCCATACGTTATCATCAAGCGTGGTGACAGTTTGTTGCCACAATGGATGGTCGACAAGGCCTACAAGTGGGTTGATTCTCACTTCGAAGCTTTCGGAAAGGCAGCCAAGAACGGTGTTAACTTGGCGCTTGGAACGGATGCCGGTTCACCATTGAACGGTTATGCCGACACAGCTTTGGAAGCTGAATTGTGGTCAATTGCCGGTGCCACAAACCAACAAATTTTGCGTGCCCTCTTCACCAACGCAGCTGACTTGCTTCAAATCAGCGACGATTATGGTGAACTAGTACCCGGTAAGATGGCCGACTTCGTTATGTTCGATGCCAGCCCACTTGCTGATATTAAGGTTTTGCAAGATCCAAAGCGCGTTGCTAAGTTTGGTGAATTCGTTGATACAACTGGATTCCAAAACCCATTTATCTTGCCACTTGATAAGGGGCACCTAGCTTAAAAAACAAAAAGACGAGATGAACACATCGATGTTCATCTCGTCTTTTTTTACTTTGCCCAGACTTTTTGCATGGCCGCAAAGACCGCTAGCGTTGCGCGTGAATCTGCCAACGCACGGTGCTTTTGAGTGCCAATTTCTACTTCATATTCATCAGCCAAGCCAGCTAATGAAATATCATTTGGGTTACCATTCAACGCACGGTGGATTTGTTGCGTATCAAAAACCTTACCGTTCGTCTTCCACTTACCCAAATCGTTGTAGCGAAGGCCTTCCTTGATTAATTGGACATCCCCATCAACAATCGCGTGACCCACAACTGGATAATCACCGACGAACTTCATAAAGCGCGTCAATGCACGCTCTTCTGCCAAACCGTTTTGGATCATCTCCAACGTAATCCAGCCGTCATCACCACCCATTGATTGTGAGATGAACTTAAACGATGCCATCCCGCTCCCCATTGGCGGATTGTTGACAATCACGGAAAATTTTTCGATATCCTGACCAGTCGTTACCTTCAACGCACCAATCTCGATAATTTGATTACTGCCGTTCATTTCCAGGTCAAAAACGACATAATTTTTTAATTCTGTAAATAGCATACCCTACTCCCGATTGTTCACTATGTTAACAGTATACCCCGTCGAGAAACCGAATGCTTGCATTTATTAAAGGGAGGCGTAAAGTTATCACTAACAATACGTAAAGAAAAGGAACTTTTTTCATGCGCTCTTTAGCAAAATTCAATAAGCTACGCCGCAACTTCAACATGGAAAGCCACCGCAAGTTGCAACTTGACGAGCACGGTGTCACTGACGTTTATGATGGCGTTCAAGTGACCGTTCTCGTTAAGGACGATCAAGCAACGATGATTTTCATCGACTCTGAGGATGCCGATAACGATGAAGCTGGTCGCGCTTTCGTCGCCTTCGAGCACGGTATGAGCTGGTCATCACAAGAATTCTACAACGCCTACATGGCCGTTCACGAGAATCCAGATGAGCCAGCCGTCGCCACGGCCAACGGTATTCAAGTGACCCACAAAATCGACGCTAACGGCTTGCACATCAAGATTGTGCCAGCATAGTAATCAAAAAATCCGTCTCGGTTGAGACGGATTTTTTCGTTGTATTTATGATTATGACAATGATACGCCATTGTATTGTGTATCGACCGCTGCCACATTATCCATTAGGTAGTGTTCAACAGCCACCTTATATGGCACTTCGTTTTCATAGGCGAAGGCAGTTAGCTTCGTGAATTCAGGTGAGTTCATGTGCCAAACTTGCTTCACACCAACTTCAAGCAAGTGGTTGTGTAGCAACCCAACAATCGCCTCAAATTGGCGCAATTCACGGGCATTCGCATCATAGATGTTATACAAGTTGAATGAACGGTTTTCGATATTGGCCAACATTACCAAACCTTGAGCAGCAGTACCACGCGTTTGGCCAGTCACCTTATACATTGTTGGCGTTGGATAAGCGCGATTGCTTGGGTAAGCCACAGCTTGAGCTTCCAATGCATGCAACTTCGCGATAACTTGTCCAGCGACTTCAGGTCGAACGCCCGTCTTCACCAAAATGTTTCCGAATGACATCATAAATGCTTGTGTGTGTACTGTCCCTGTCATAACTGCCCCCTTGTTAACGTGTTCTCTGTTATTACAAGTTTAAGTTTATGACGCAGGACACAGAAAATTCGAAAAGTTCACAGAATGAAACAAAACATAGCCATTTTTACGCAAAAAGCGTCAACCACGCGGGTTGACGCTTATTTTTAGTGCATTAATAGCATGATTAAACCAAGCGCTAGCACGACTTGGAAGATGATTGTCACCAAGCCATATCCTAGGAACGTCGCCCCAGAAGACTTGATTGTCGCCCACTTCAAATTCAGTCCAATACCAGCCAAGTTCACAATCCCAAAGAAGCTAGTCACTTCATGTGCCGTACCCGTTAGCACGTGTGGCAAATTCACGAATGAATTGATGACCACCAAAACGATAAAGGTCAAAACAAACCATGGCACTTTGACCTTTGAAGTTGGTGCAACGCCTTCAACTGGTGTCGCTTTCGTAGCATAACGTGACATCAGAATGACAACTGCTGATAGCAAGACTACACGTAGCATCTTGAAGATCGGCGCATACGTCACAACGTCGCCACCAACCAAAGAAGCTGTTCCTGATACTTGTCCGACTGATTGCACCGTTCCACCAATCAACGCACTGACCAACATGTCGTTATGGTGCAACAACTCTGGTCCAATGACTGGCAAAACGAACAGCAATACAACACCGGCTAGCGAAACCGTTGCCACTGTCGTACGACGTTGATCATCGGTTGCACCAATTGCCGGTGCGACCGATGCAATGGCACTGGATCCACAAACTGCGTTTCCAGCTCCCATCAACATCGCTGATTGTGGTGCGACCTTGAAGACGCGTCCGCCAATCCACATGACAAACAGAATCGTTGCCGTCATTTGGATTAGGATGAAAATCACACCTGACCAACCCAATGTCGCCATGTTATTAAGCGTCACGTTTAGCCCAAGTACCGCAATTCCAATCTCAATTGGGTACTTCTCTGCCCACTTCACACCAGCGTTCCAGCGTTCGTGGGCAAACAATGTGTTTCCTAAAACAATTCCCATCAACATCGCCAATGCTTCGCCACCCAGCGAAGGCAAATATGGTGATAGCAATTTCGCCACAATGGACACCGCCAAAGTTAGCAAAATACCCGCCACCATATTACGTTTAATTGCCATAATACTTCTCTCCTCGAATAAAGACTACTTTTCCTAGTGTACTACTATTCGACTGAAGATAATGGTTTATTCCACTGAACGTTGCATATGTGTGTAATGATGCTCACCAATCATGAGCTCGCTAACTGGTTCAAATCCTTCACGTTCATACAACGCACGTGCCTTTGGATTACCATCATCCACATTAAGTCCAATGACTTGTTCACCTTGTGCTTGCGCAACAGCTGGCAAAGCAGCCAATAACTGTGTCCCAACACCCTTACCGCGGGCCGTCTCAGAAACTGAAATCGAATCAAGATACCATTCTTGTCCCACCGTTTCTTTGTCTGGGAATAGTTCCGCTAACTCACCAAAACGGTCAGCCAGGAGGCGTTGCAAAGACACATCCAAATAAGGTTCTTGCTTAGCCGGATAACCAAATGCCACCCCAACAATCGCACCACTCATTTCCGCAACCGTCGCATGCGTGTGTGAATAACGGGCTGTATCATCAGCCAATGCACTGTCATGCAGTAATTGTTCAATATTGTCACGACCAAGCTTTTCCACCATCGGAATTTGCATTTGGTCAATAATTGTCATTTCTAAATGGACAATTGCCCCTGTATCAGCAATTGTCGCTGGTCGAATTGTAATCATAAGTTCTTCCTCCCCATCACTCTAGTTTAACGACTTTATTTAGGTCTGCCCACTAGTTTTTTCGGAATTATCTACTTTGGATATGTAAACGCCTTGAAAGGACCTGCAAAACCCTTTAATATTGTAAATGTCCCAGTTTGGATTGCGGAAGATCGAGCCGCATAAATGAAAATAAAAATGTTTAGAGAAAGGATTTAGACATGGTTAAAGCAAAGTCAGCTTACTGGCAAGGCGTTGTCGATGAAGCCCAAAATCACCCTAAGGTTCCTGGTGTTGAGAAGACCCCATTCTTCTCACTAGCACCAATGGAAGCTGTTACGGATACGGTTTTCCGTCGCGTCGTTGAGAAGGCTGCTGCGCCTGACGTTTACTACACAGAGTTTACGAACGCCCGCAGTATTTCACACCCCAAGGCAAAGTTTACGGTCCAAGGTCGTCTACACGTTGATAAGAGCGAAAAGATGCCCGTCGTACAAATTTGGGGAAACCGTGGTGAAGACTTCGAAAAGTCATCACTAGAATTGCGCGACCGCGGCTACAACGCCATCGATTTGAACATGGGTTGTCCGGATTCAACAGTTGTCAAGAACGGAGGCGGATCAGATTTGATTCGTCACTACGATTCAGCAAAGGAAGTTATTGGCGCAGCTAAGACAGCTGGTTTGCCAGTGTCTGTTAAGACTCGTTTGGGCTTTAACGACATTGAGACGTTCCGTACTTGGATTCCATTCTTGTTGCAACAAGACATTCAAGTTTTGACAGTTCACTTGCGTACGCGTAAGGAAATGTCAAAGGTACCAGCCCACTACGAGTACATTGATGAAATCGTTAAGATGCGTGATGAAATCGCACCTGATACGTTGTTGCAAATCAACGGTGACATCAAGACGCGTGAAGAAGGTTTGGAACTTGTTCGTCAACACCCTGGTGTTGACGGTGTCATGATTGGTCGTGGTGTTTTCGAAAACCCATTCGCCTTTGAAATCATGCCTACTGAACACACGTTGGACGAAACGTTGGCTTTGTTGCGTTTGCAACTTGACCTTTACGATGAGTTCACGGCTGAGTTCGGTCCTATGCACTTCCAAAAGTTGAAGCGCTTCTTCAAGATTTATGTTCGTGGCTTTGCCTACGCCTCAGATTTGCGTGTGGCTTTGATGGACACGAACACAACTGATGAAGTTCGTACGCTTTTGGACGAGTTCGACAAGCAATGGGAAGCCAAGAAGGCTGAAGATGCTGTCGCAATCGAAGCAAAGTAAATAATAAAAGCCCGCATGCGTTGCGGGCTTTTATTATAAAGTCAGACAACGAGAGGTGTTGCCATGTCAGAACTACAAACCGGTGATTTGCTCTTTGTCGGGTCAACGACCGAGCAATTTTCACAAATGATTGCCCAAAGTACGCAACCTGATACTGAAACATTCAATTACACCCACGTCGGCATCGTTGAAATAGCAGCTGATGGCGTATTTGTGTTACACGCCTCCCCTGAACTTGGTTCCGTTCGCCAACCCTTAAACGACTTCATCGACCAACAAACTGGATCGATTGATGTTTATCGGCTAAAGGCAAGCCCAGACCTAATGCCAGTAATCGCGAAGGCTAACACCCTTTTAGGGCAACCTTATAATTGGTCTTTCATTGCCAGCGAACCTGGGTTTTACTGCTCTGAATTTATTGAAACAGCGTTCTCAGCTATCAAAAATCCATTCAAAAAAATCGCCATGACCTTTGGTCCTGACGATTCAATCTTGCCGGAATGGCAAACTTACTATGCAAAGTTAGGCTTACCGGTGCCAAATGGCGAGCCGGGCACAAACCCCAACGCCTTAATTAGTAATCAACTTGAACGGGTTGTGCGCTTGCGATAATGCTTGGCAACTTGTCTTTTAGCTAAAGCCGGCCGACGTTTTGCAGGCACCCCTTTTGCAGCCAGTGGCACCGCCGCTGGCTGTTTTTCTTCAGGATCAAACAGTACGCTAAACCAAGCAATTAAAATCTGACCAACGACCATAATGGTGCCAACCAAATTTAGATAGACCATCAACACCAACAACGATCCTAATGACTGGTAAAATCCCACGCTCTTAACCGCAAATTGCGCATACCAGCTAAATCCAGCATTTAGTAATACCAGGATGATGACTTCAATCCCCGATCCAAGCAATGTTGCCTTCCATGGTAAACGCTTGGCGGGCAATGCGACGTTAAACACGCACATCAACAACCACAGCCCAATTAAAGCAAATAGTCGGCTTTGCTTAGCCAATTCATCTAGCCAAGGTAAGTCACCAGGAATCGCTTGAATCACTGCCGGCATAATCGCTGTCGCGGCCATAACAATACCGGCCGTAATCAAGATAACCATCAACCATAGAAAACTAAACACGCGTGTCAGCATGCCACTCACACGTTCTGGTACATCGTGCACCCCGTTGAACGCTTTTCGAATAACTGCCAGCACCGCACTAGCTCCCCAAATAGTTGTCACAATTGAGAATGACAAGATTCCAACACCACCACTCAGAACCGACTTAATAATCGGGGCCAAAATCGACATGATATTAGCCGGTAGATTTGTTTTTAAAGTTGCAATTAACTCAGTCGATGAGATGCCGACAAGTCCGGCAATCGCACCAATACTCATCAAAACTGGTACTAGCGACAATAACGTGTAGTATGTGATGGTCGGCCCAACCATGTTTAAGTTGGCGCGACTAATAAATGTTTGTAAATCCGCAAAGCGAAATTGCTTGCGGAATTTTTCGATGTCTACTTTTAACCCACGCATCCCCCTTATCTCCTTCGCTTTTCTTACAGTATCGCAGTTATCGCGTCGCTGGGTCAAAACATTTGCTTAAATGGCAAACAAAAAACGAGCGAATGTTCCACATGAAACATTCGCTCGTTTTAATTTTGTGGTCGATTGTCCTTTACGTAATTCCAAAAACTAACCACCGCTGATAGCAAATCAACCGCTGGCAAAATGGCAATAAAAATCCATTTCATCGTTGGGTCAGTTGGTCGAAAAATCAAAAACCAAACCGTATCAATAATCAATTGTACAAATAATTGTTGTGGTGTCGCCCTAAAAAACGACTTACCAAACGCACCAAACATGGTTGCCCCCTAAATCAGAGCCACTTCTCCAAGAAGGCAATCTTCTCATCAGTGAACTCTGGCGTCATGTATGACGCAGGTCCGTGTCCAGTCCCTTCAACCAAGTGCAAAACTGCCTTTTCTTCAGGAACGAATTGACGAGCCGCGTCAATCATATTAACTGTCTGTTGATAAGGTACCACAGCATCGGCCGTTCCTGCAAATGCCAAAATAGGTGGCATTTGGTCGTTAAAGTACATTTCTGGGTTATAGTTCTTAACGCGTTGTGGCACATCCTTAGGCGCTTGCTTGTTAAACATTTGCCCTTCGAATGAGTCCGCCGTACCCGTTTCAGCATACTTTGGCGTCACACCGCTCTCTTCAAATTGTGAAACAAATTGATCAAAAGCATATGGTCCGTACATCGCGATGATGGCATTTACCGTCTCTGGTTGATTGTTATTATCGCCCATAAATGGATTTTGCAATGCATCAACTGATGCTGAGACACCAGTCATCACAGCCAAGTGTACCCCTGAAGACTCACCCATCAACGCCACACGATTCATATCCAATTGATACTCATCAGCGTGAGCACGCAAGAAACGTAGTGCAGCCTTAATCTCGTAAATTTGGAATGGGAAATCCTTTTGGTGAATCAATGAGTAATCCACACTCACGACAGCATAGCCCTTATCCAGCATACGCAAAGCCGGTTCTAGTTTGTGTGAACTCTTGTCACCAAAGATCAAGCCACCACCGTAGATATCGACGATGACTGGAAATGGTCCTTGACCATCGTTCGGTAGGTAAATATCCATGCTGTGACGGTCACCATCCATGTAGGCCACATCGTGCCATTGTTGCTTAATGTAGTCGGTTTCGGCTGGGACCTTTTGATAGTCTCGCTCAATAAACTTTTCTGCCATGTGTTTCGCTCACTTTCCTAGACAAATAAAAAAGGTGAATGCATATCTGCATCCACCTTTATCATACACTATTTTAATCTTTAACTCGGCGACTAAGGGCAATCATGATGATAAACCAGATAATAGCCAAGACCGTTGTTGGCATCGTTGACTTCGTAAATAGCAAAATCAAGAAGATACCGGCTAGGAAAGCCATCGTTAGGTAATCCGTAAATGGCGCTCCTGGCATCTTGAAGTGTTGTTCACCATTCTTGAAGTCATCTGATTGACGGTAACGCAAGTGCGCAAACACAAGCACGCCGTAGATAACCACAAAGGCGGCTGAGGCAACTGATGTCACCAAATCAAACGCGTTTGATGGGAACAAAACATTCACAACGGCTGCCAAAGCAATCAAAATCGCTGAAATGTTGATGGCGTTACGTGGAATGTAACGACGGTTCAACTTACCAGCGTAACCCTTTCCATTAGATAATGAGAAAAGCATACGACCAGTTGTAAACAGTGAACTGTTCAATGATGATGCGGCGGCCGTCAACACAACGAAGTTAATGATTCCAGCCGCAGCTGAAATACCGATACCGGCAAACACTTGCACGAATGGTGATTCATTCGCGTTGTAATTCGTCCATGGTTGAATACTCATGATGGCAACCAATGCACCAACGTAGAAAATCAAGATTCGGATGATAATTGAATTAATTGACTTTGGAATCGTCTTCAATGGATCCTTTGTTTCAGCAGCCGTCATACCGACGAACTCAATTCCCAAAAAAGCGAAGAAGACCATTTGGAACGCTGCCAAAATTTGATGACCTTGGTGAGCCACAACACCATGTTGCCATAGGTTTGATAGGCTCGTTACCCCGGCAGACGTCTTCGTGTGCATCACAATCATAATAATTCCAGTCACAATCATCGCTAAGATAGCCACGATTTTAATCATTGAGAACCAGAATTCCGTTTCACCAAAGGCTGAAACGGCAATGATGTTAATCCCGTAAAGGGCTGCCAAGAAGATGATTTCCCAAATCCAAACTGGAACTGATGGGAACCAGAACTTCATATAAGTTCCAACGGCCGTCAACTCAGCCATCGCAATCGTAATCCAGCCAATCCAATACGTCCAACCGATGACGAAGCCGGCCTTTTTGCCAAGGTACTTCTCAACGAATCCGACAAAAGTTGGCTTATCGGGATCAGTAAGCAACAATTCTCCCAACGCGCGCATCATCCAGAACATGAACAATCCGGTGATGATGTAGATTAGCAGAATAGCTGGACCTGCTGTACTAATTGAGTGACCAGCACCCAAAAACAGCCCAGTTCCGATCGTCCCACCAAGCGCAATCATCTCAACGTGGCGACTTGAAAGCCCACGTTCTAGCTTCTGATTAGAAGCTTCTTGCTGTGCCATAGTTAACACTCTCTTTCTGACTTTTTATTTAATTTTATTTTCCATTCGAGCTGTCGCAAAGTTGCAACACTCTTTCTAGTATATAAGAATTCACTCATTTTTCAAGATTTCGGCAACGTAAGGCTATTAATATTTCTTTTTTCGCAAACAAAAACGGCTAGGTTCAACAGAGCCTAGCCGTTAATTGATTTTAGTAGTTTGGACCTGGGAAGTCGTCTGGCGTCATGTCGTTCAAACGCTTCAACAAGCGACGCAAGATACCCTTCTCAGTCATAGCTGCCCACATACCTTCCAAACGACGCTCACCGTAAATGACAACAGATGTCACAGCGCGCAAGTCGCGGAAGTCTGAGCTAGTACGTGAAATTTCATCCACTTCTTCTTCAGGCAACTCTTGGTGGCCCTTTTGCTTCAACGTACGATCGAAGTTGCGGTCAAAGTAATCTGACCACTCAAAAGCCTTAGCAAGCTCAATCATGCGTTCGTCGTATTGTGGGTGTCCATCAGCGACAGCCCCCATTACCCAAGGAATTTCCTTGCCTTCAATTTCTGCCAAAAAGGCGTCCCACTTCTTAAAATCAAAAGGGTGTTCTTTTGCCATTAGTTGCCTCCTTCATTTTGACGAGAGTGCCCAATGTTTCGACCGTCCTCTCGATATCACGAAAGCTATTGTAACACTTTACTTCCTTTTAGTCAGTAAATTAGGCCGGCAATATTTCTGGGAACAATTCCGTCAGGTCCTTGGCTTCGTGCAAAACTTCGACGTGGTCACCAACTGACAGTGTCACTTCATCGCGAGTACGTTCTTTAACTCGCACGCCCAACTCATATGCCTGCCTTACAACGCTGGCTAATTCACCACGACCAAATAAATCCTCAAACTGTTCATCATGTTTCACGTGGAACAAATCACGACGCTCATTACCAAGGTTCGTCGCCCACTCTTGGAGCTCATCTGGCGTCTTAGCAAGGGCCGCAATTTTAGCAGCCGGCGTCTTACTTGGCGTTAAGATACGTTCTGCAATTAAGGATAACCCATCGTTAAAGCGCATACCAAAATGATCCGCCAACTTTGACACTTCGCCCATCAAAGTCATTGCCTCCTTTTGATTAGGCAATTTATCCGTCGGTGACTGCATTGCAACCTCATTCGCTAACTCATTTGCACGTACCAAATCATCTGCCGAGTACACCTCGTCTTGGAGCAACAAGTAAATAATTACCAAGTGAATGATGTTCAACGCATTTTCAGAGATACCGGCTGGATCAAATGGATCGGCATCCAAAATGCGCAATTCCAAGTATCGTACACCTTCCGTGGCCATCGCTTCCTTTGTCTCTGGTCCCTTAAAACGGACCGTGCCATAGAACTCGTGGTTTGAATACAAATCGCCAGCCTGGATGTGCTGATCGATTTGTGCCAAATGATCTGTCAGGTTCGTCGCATAGTCGACCTGGATATTTGCATCGTTCGCAAACCCAAATTGACTCGTACGCAAAGAGCGCACCGGATGATCAAGCTCTGGCAGGCGCGAATCAGTCGAATTCAAACTAAATGGCGTTGCCCCAAACAAGTACACAAACAACCAACGATTCACCGAAATCGCTTGCGCCAACTTGAAATAAACGCAATTCTTGTACGTCACATAGTCAGTTTCATCGCTCAACGCAAACAACTTTTGCAACAACGATTCTGGCAATGAATAATTCAAGTGAAGGCCAGTAATGATCTCATGGGTTGAGCCATATTTATCCGTTAACCAATCGCGGTACTCACTAATCCATGGTCGATCAAACGTTTCATCAACCCACTGTAAATCGTCGGGCGTCAAACGTGGTGGCATACTCAATGGCCAAATCGTTTCGTTGTCAGCCATGTGGTCACGCAACACCCATTGCAATTGCAGCAACAAATCGCGCGCCATTTCAAATGACGTTGCTGGCTCAGTGACGATTTCTGATTGTGTTTCGCTATAATCCGTTTGCAAATAAGGATGCGTTGCTCGCGGACCTAACGTATCCGGATATACGCGACGGCTCAAGCGTCCTTCTTCCGTGACGCGATGCTCTTCGATTTCGATGCCGAAACGGCCACCCAGCAATTCGTGATATAAATCATTTTCAGCAACTAGCTTGCCAATTTCCAACTGGTTTTCTGCCATATTTCAAACGTGCCCTTCTGCAGTATTTAAAAAATATTATAAATCAATGAGATGACTTTAACAGCAAAATCTTTTTTGACCCTTTTTATTTGTCCACTTTTATAAAAGCGACTATTATAAGGCTTGAAAAAACAGACTGGAGTATGCACATGAAGATTGGAATTATCGGGGCAACCGGAATGGCCGGTTCTGCCTTTGTTATCGAAGGTTACCAACGCAGGAACCAAGTTACTGCAATCACACGTTCAGCTGGCAAGGTGACACGTATGATTGGTAATGAAATCCCTTCTTTCGAACGTCAAAACTTCGAATTGACGCGCGAAGACCTAACACAATTTGATGTTATCATCGTCGCTTCGAACTTTACTCGCGCTAGTGATCACGTTCGTTTCGCCGAATATCTACACGACCAATTGGCTGGCACTGACGCCCCTATCGTCGTCTTCATTGTTGGTTCTTCAACTTTGCAAATGCCTGATGGATCAGTTATGGCTGATCGTCTAGGTTTGATGCGTGGACAAGCACCTTGGATTGAAGCAGCAATCGAGCAAGCTAACGAATACAAGTACTTGCAAACGGTTGATGATTTCGCCTGGATGGCAATCTCACCACAACAAGCCTTTATGCCAGGTCCTGCAACACCAACATACTTGAAGTCAGACGATGCTTTGATCTTCAACGCACGTGAGGAATCACGTGTTACGACTGGTACGTTGGCCAAGGCTTTGTATGATGAGTTGGAAGCTCCTACTCACATCCACGGTCGTTTCACGGCAGCTGACAAGTTCTAACAAAAACATTACCGTGTCTATTTAAAACATATACAATCCAATCCCAAAATACGGTAATTAAAAAGCTGACAGTCTTCATGACTGTCAGCTTTTTTGTACTATTAAAACTTACCGTTGTCGTTAGCCCACTTGTCTCGGGCCGGAATTTCTTCAATGATATCCCAGTGTTCTACAATCTTGCCATCAGCAACACGGAATAGGTCGTAGAATGTCACTGCCTTACCGGCAAATTCACCATCCCCCATCACCAATACAAAGTTTCCTTGGCCCAAGACCTTGAATACCTTGTCGTAAACCATGGCAACGCCTTGTTCAGCCATCGCTGCAAAGGCCGTTGTAAGGCCCGTCAAACCATCAGCAATGTCTGTATTGTGTTGGATGTAGTCTTCACCAGCAATGTATTCTGGTAGCTTTTCTGGCTTTTCACCACGCAAAACGTCGCGCACGAAGTCTGATACCAATTGCTTGTTGTCGTCAGTCTTGTCCAAATCAGTCACAACCGTTTCACCGTCGAATTGCGTGTGACCTGATGGGTTCGGTGCCACCACGTTAGTCACGTTATCCCAGTGTTCCGCAATCTTGTCACCTTCAAAGCGGAAAACATCAAAAGCAACTTGATCACCTGAACCGGCAAAGTTCACAACGTTTTGCAAAACGACAAAGTCACCATCTTCAAATGAACGAACCGTTTCCAACGTTGTCTTCACAGGTGCTTCTTGCAAGCCCTTAACTGCGCCAATAAACGCGTCGCGGCCATCCCCAAAGTTCAAATTGTGTTGCTTGTAGGTAGGCAACGCGCTCGCTTCAGCAACCGCGATATCACCTGAAACAAATGTACCAACCAATGCTTTTGCAATGTCTGTATGGGTCATAATTTCGTACCTCCAAGTACTTTTTTTCAAAATAGTTCTTGTCTATGCCTATAATATATCGCACGCGGATAAATTGCATAAGTAGGCACTTTAAAGTGGCATAGTTTCCCTAAAGAAACTATTGTGTGATACATTAGCTTCACAGAAAAAAACAAGGAGACACCCAATGACGTTCAGTATCGACATGACCCCAGAAATTGCCGAGAAGCTCGTGACCCTTAACGAACTCCACCGCAATCGTTGGCGTCCAGACATCGTTAACCTCTTATTAGAGGAAGGGACGCTCCGCTTTGGCGAATTGCAAAAGAAGCTGGGCATCACGCAGAAAGTGCTGACTAGCAATTTGAAATGGCTAGAAGAAAATAAAATTTTGACCCGCACCGTTTACCCTGAAGTGCCACCCCGCGTTGAATATTCATTAACCGACGTTGGGCAACAACTACAAGACGTTCACGAAGCGATGCGTATCTGGGCTGACTACTACGTGACTCACGTTAAATAGAAAAATGGCGCTACCTCGCAAGAAGTAGCGCCATTTTTAGGCTTCTGTTCGTTGTTGTTTTTCAATTTGCCATAGTTGCCAAGCATAAATAATAACCGTTCGCACAACTGCATAGAATGGCACAGCCAAAATCATACCAGCAATACCGGCTATGTTCCCAGCCGCCAACAACAAGATAATGATCGTCAACGGGTGAATGTTTAGCGATGCACCCATGATGCGTGGATAGATTAAGTTGCTATCGATTTGTTGCACAATCAACACCACCACAATGACCCAAACAACTTGCCAAATATCCTGAGTGAACGCCACAAAGATTGCAGGTACCAGACCAATATATGGTCCAACATATGGAATCAGGTTCGTTAACCCAGCAAAGATACCAAGTAGTAGCGCATAATTTTGCCCAATAATAAAGTAACCAATCGTCGTCGCCACACCAACGAAAATCATCTCAATGGCTTGTCCGCTGATATATTGTGCAATTGTCTTGTTTAAACGACCCAAAATCTCAGCGACGCGCCCCTCATTTCGGCCTGGGAAGATTTTTTGCAAGAATGGCACTAATTTATGTCCGTCATTCAACATATAAATCGTCATAACCGGGACGGTAACAGCCGTGATTGTTACACTGGTAATCGTCCCAATCAACGTACTCAAACTGCTTGCAGTTCCAGAGATAAATGTTTCACCGTACTTTTGCACTTGGGCTTGTAAATCCTGCAGATTAGCATTCACGCCAATGTCTTTCACCCAGTCTGTTTCGCTTAGTTGCGCAATCCAACTTTGCGATGTCCTAATCAATCCCGGCGCATTATCAACTAACTTACCAACTTGTGTCGCCAATGCTGGCACCAACGCCATAAACGCAGCAACAATCAAAGCGACTAGCAATACCATCACAATTGCGATTGATGCGACGCGATTCAAATGAAACTTGCCGACACGAACTTTTTCAAGCAACCCAACAATCGGGTTCAACAAGTAATAGAAGAATCCCGATACAATCAGCGGCACAAACACTGCCCCGATAAATTTCCCAATCGGTTCGAGTATAAAACTCAACTGCGTTACAACCAAGATCAAGAGGGCAGCAGCCAATAATTCCACTGTCCAATACAAGAGTCGTGATTGTCTCAATTGCTGTAACACACGCCTACCTCTTTTCATTTTTTATAGTTTCCCCGCGGTTACCAACGCAAAAGTCGGCAACCTAATGAATTTCATTATACCAAAACACGCCGCAAATGCCCGTTTATGGGCGTTGTGATTTTATTCACTTATTAATTAAGTTTAACCTAACGAACAATTGCACGTGACAATTGTCATGCGAACAAACCTTCCACAAGTTATCCACAGGCTTTTTGTGTAAAATAATAAGTATTAACATATCGAGGCATTTTATATGAAATTGCATACTAAAGATGGTAGCCAAATTGATTATCAAACATATGGCTCACCTACAAAACCAGCCTTGCTGTTATTACATGGTAACAACGGATCGCAACAAGACTTCAATGCCTACCTCCCCCTCTTCGCACATGACTTTTATGTCATTACGCAAGATGCGCGCGGGCACGGGCAATCAACGAATACCCAGCCACAGCTCAATTACCAGCTATTAGCCTCCGATTTGGAAGCATTGCGAATCGCAACTAATATCTCGACGTGGAGCATCTTGGGATATAGCGACGGCGCCAACTTAGCATTGCGTTACACGCTGGATAATCCGACGCGTGTTCACGCATTAGTTTTGAACGCCCCTAATCTGACCATCAACGGATTAACAAAGCCAATTGTTCTGATTGCCAGTTGGATTGAATGGCTGTTAGGCAAGTTACGACATCTCCATCCATTCTTCGAGGCCCGTTGGCAACAAACCAGCCTCATGTTTAAAACACCTGGCATTTCCAAGCGCGATTTGCAGACGGTCATGGCGCCAACACTTGTTTTAGTTGGTCAATTCGACTTCATCAAGCGACGCCACTCTCTAAACATCGCACACGCCTTGGGCAACGGCACACTATACGTCGCGCCATTCAAAACACATTTATTCATTCAATTTTCGCCGTTGGTTTTCTCAAACATCGTGCGTCAATTTCTTAAGGAGCACTAATTATGAAATCTAGTTTTCTAAATTTCAGGCGAATCTTCATTATCGGGGTCGCGTTCGTCGCATTGTTCGAGTTAGGAGCATTAATCAAACACATTCCGCCAGAAAGTATCGTCGCCATTTTGGCAGAATTACCTCTCAGCCTAACCATCAGTATCTTTTTGATCGGTTTAGTTGGCGCAAGCACAGGCGTCTTGTCAGACTGGGTGCTACGCAAAATTTTTCAGGATAACGACGTCAACAACGCGCCGCAGGGTCGTAAATTTTGGGTCGAAAGTTGGACCGTCACCAACTTAAACAATGCGTTCGGAATTGCCGACATCGTGATGAGCTGGTTGCGCGGGCGCCTGTTTAACAGCCGTTCCGTCCAAGAATCAGCCACAATCCGCCAACACTGGTGGCAAGGCACATTCGGTCTAGGTATCGCCAGCTTGTTAAGCTTTGTTGCGACACTTATCTTCTGGCCAAACGCGCCCGTTGCTGACTACGCCTTTATTTTGTTGATTGGTATGTTGCTACCATTCATCGGGGTTGCTGTCACAATTCGCAATTGGAAAACCCTCGCGTTTCCGGTCACAAAACGTCGATTCGCTCAGACGGTCGGCGCTTCATTATTCGAATGGCTCGGCAGCACGGTTGCATTCCTAGCATTCGGTGCCGTGATGCACCTTCCAACAACATTACTTGAGCTCGTGCCACTATTTATTGCCGCTCGCATCATCGGCCTCATTACGTTGGTGCCTGGTGGCTATGGTACATTCGATATCTTCATATTCTTCGGTTTGCAACATCTCGGTATCGATTCAGCTGTCGCATTCCTATGGATTATGTTCTACCGCTTGGCCTACACGGCAATCCCCGGCATCATCGCCGTGATTGCAGGCATCAGTGGCGCTTTGGTTAATGTGAACACCTCATTCCGCGGTGTCCCAAGAATAATCGCCGGCTCAATTATTCAAAAAGTTGATGCTTTCTTACTCTACTTAATGGGTATCGCCATGATTTTGGTTGGCGCACTGCCTGGCACGCTAGAATCAATTACATTCTTGCAACGCTTCAGTCCTTGGACGAGCAATTTCCTAACGCAAGTCCCTAACATTTTCTTGGGATTCATGTTGATCATGGCTGGACGTGGTATCGCCAGCAAAGTAAAGCGCGCCTACGTGCCAACACTCATTTTGCTAGCAATCACGTTTGTCTATGTCATCATTTCACGTAGTCATATCACACCAGTTATTTTGGTTGGCGCTTTATTCCTTGCTACATTATTCATCAAGCCACGTTTGACACGTGAGCAACTGGTGTACAGCTGGGAATCTCGTTTAATCGACGGCGCCATTTACAGCATTTTGTTTATCGCTTATCTGTTGATCGGACTGGCCAACTTGCCAGTTGTGTCAGCGCACTTCCACTTCCGCTCTACAGGGCTGTTGTTGTTACCATCATTCCATTGGTGGGTAATTGGCTTCCTAACAATTGTCGCTGTGAGCCTTGGAGCGCTAGGATTTATCGCTTACTTGCAAGGCAAGCGTGAATTATTAGGTGAGGCACTCGATGAAGAACGTGTCGAAAAGGTCCTCGCAATCGGCGATAACCACTACACGAACCTCATTTTCTTGGGCGACAAGCGTCTCTTCTACTACCAACCAAAGGAAGGTGCTGAAGATTCCGTCGCCATTCAATTCCGTCTCATCAACAACAAGGCTGCCGTCATGAGTGATCCATTTGGTAACGCTGATGACTTCAAGGCTGCTATGAGCGCCTTTATCACCGAAGCTGACCGTCTGGGTTATATGCCAATTTTCTATGAGGTCTCAGAGCAAATCGCCATGATTGCCCACGAGTTCGGTTATAACTTCATGAAACTCGGTGAAGAAGCCCGCGTTGATACCGTGAATTTCAAGACCGCTGGTAAGAAATTTGCGAATATCCGTAGTGAAATCAACCAAGCGGCCGCGGCTGGCTTTGAATACGAAGTGCTGCAACCACCATTCAGCCCTGCGCTAATGACTGAGTTGCGCGCCATTTCAAACGAATGGTTGAACGGCCGTGAAGAAAAAGGTTATTCATTGGGGTTCTTCGATGAACATTACCTCCAGCGTGACGGCATTGGCGTTTTAAAGGCCCCTGACGGCCATATCGTCGCCTTTGCAACCTTGGTTACGTCTCACACGGAAAATCAAATGACCGTCGATCTCATGCGTTTCACGAAGGAATCACCAAACGGTACGATGGACGTGCTGTTCGTTAAGACTTTCGAATATGCCCGCGATGCCGGTTATCAGACGTTCAACCTTGGCATGTCGCCACTAGCTAACGTTGGCTTGTACCAACACAGTTTCATCCGCGAACGTATCGCCAACCTTATTTTCCAATTTGGTTCTGCGATTTACTCGTTCGAAGGTTTGCGTCACTACAAGCGTAAGTTCGCCAGCGATTGGCAACCTTACTACATTGCTTACTCAAACCACTCAAACATCATCTTCGTCATGATCGCTTTGTTGCTAATTGATAACCCTGGTGTTGAATTGGATTAACACAAAAAAGCTGCCCGCTCTTAAATTTGAGCGGGCAGCTTTTTTGCATTGTTCAAAATATTAAATGAATAGCGCAACAACCAAACCGATTGCCAAAGTCAATGAGATGACCACCGCATTCTTAATTGCTTGCGGAAAGTTTGGCTTAATCGGGTTCGCTTGGAAGGCTTTCGTGTTCTTTATAACGATTGGGAATGAGACCAACGTAATCAATGCCGGCCATGGCAAAATACGCAAAACGACCGCCAAAATCAAAACAATGTAACCAGCCAAATAAATCCAACCAAACACCTTAACGGCTCGTTCCTTACCAAGGTACCAAACCAACGTGTGACGATTCTCAGCCAGGTCTTCTTCGTAATCACCGATGTTATTTGCCAACATAATATCGCCGATTGCGAACCAAGAAATAGCTGATGCAACGATTGCGTGTAACACCAATTCAGTCGTAAATGTTGGCGCAACATTCACGTAGGTCGCACTTAGGAAAATCAAATATCCCATCGTCAAACCAGAGGCTAATTCACCAAAAGGAGTACGTGACAGTGGCAACGGCGTACCTGCATACCAGTATGCAACGGCGAAACCAATCAGCCCCATCACCAACAATGGTATACCCGTTTGTGACACCAACCAAAGGCCACCAACTGCCACAATCAACACCAACCCAATCAGCGTTGTCCATCCTTGTCGTGGTGTGATGCCACCTGAGCCAACAATGTTGTTCACACCGTTCTTCCATTCCTCACTTGTGGCTGACTTAAAGTCCTGCAAATTGTTCCAAACATTCACTGCCATCTGCAAGGCAAATGCAACGATCACAAACACAATCGCCAGCACCGCATTCATATGTTGATAAGTAATCGCCGCGTATAAGTTACCCAATACCAGCGGCAATACACTCGCTACCAAAGATTGAATTTCAACGAATTTCAACCATATTTTCAAAGTCATTCTCAAAAACCTCCAAAAAGTTTTTCCGACAATTCAGCTTACCCGAAGTACCCGCTGTAAGCAAGAAATACCGAGTTATCCACAGGGGTGGGGTAGGGGAAATCACACCTTAGTATTTATGTTGTATTATACAATTTCGCCAAACGAAGGCGTTTCGGGCAGGGTTTACACGTGTTACACGTTACATCTGTTGAACGGGGCGTTCAGTTAAAAATGTAAAGGATTTTCACGTTTTTACACGACCAAAGCGGCCTTTTTACACGGTTACTCCGTATGCATTTATATGCAAAAACGTGTATGCAGTTTATGCATTTGGTTGCATATTGGTGCCCACGACGATATCAGATTCCGACGGTAACCAATGTCAAAAATCACCACCATTCAAAACAATCAGTCGCACAAAAGCACAAACCATCCCCATCAAAAAACAAGCCCAACACAACCTAAAACCCACCCCTCAAGCCACCAAAACATCACCTCAAACACACGCCAAAAAGCGACAAAAAAGACGTCAATCCGAACCACAAAAGTGGCGGATCAACGTCAAGCTGAAGCACTAAATTTTAACTAAACACAACGGTCGATTTAATACCAAAAAACAGATTGGTATACGTCGCTAAATCGCCTTAAAAATACGTCGTTCTGGCGATACATCAATCACCTCAGACGTAACCGAATCGACCCGACCATACGGTGACGGCGACACACTCACCCCATTCACGAAGTCCTTCATCGCCACCTCATCACCCTGCGCTTCGATTCGAACAGAGCCATCTGAGGCATTCCAAACCACACCTGTAACACCCAAACGATCGGCCAAAATTTTCGTAAAATAGCGAAAACCAACCCCTTGAACACGCCCTGTCACAACGATGCTTTTTGCTTCTACCATAGCCTTTCCCCTATCAAAAAAGTCCCATGGATAACGGTTATCCATGGGACTATTATAGCGTTTTACTTCTTCTCAGTGGTCAAATCAGAACCGAAGTACTTCTCTGACAACTTCTTCATTGTGCCATCCTTTTGCAAAGACTTCTCTGCCTTTGTAATTGCAGTGGCCAACTTCTTATCCTTCTTATCAAGCATAGGTGCAGCAGTCGTCTCACCCAAAGCCTTCGTTACCTTAGCTTGCAAATCCGTCTTTGGGTGGGCCTTCTTGTAAACGCCCCATGAATCTTGTGAGTTCAACGTCACGTCAGCCTTACCTGAATCAACCAAGTCCAAAGCTTCCGCAAAACCAGGTGCTGACACAATCGTCGCCCCAGCCTTAGTAGCAGCTTGACCGAAGTCAGATGATGACGTTTGTGCCGCCTTCTTACCCTTCAAATCGCTGTAATCCTTAATCTTTGAACCCTTCTTCGTGATCATTACTGACTCAGTGAACAAGTATTCTTGCGCAAATGCGTAAGCCTTCTTACGTTCTGGCGTGATTGACATGTTGTTAAACACAACATCATACTTCTTAGCATCCAAACCGGCTACCAATGAGTCGAACTTTGTTTGAACAAACACTGGCTTCAACTTCATCTTCTTAGCAACAGCCTTAACCAACTCAACTTCAAATCCAGTCAACTTACCTGAATCGCTACGGTATGAGAATGGTGCGTATGTTCCTTCCAAACCAACGGTCAACTTACCCTTAGTCTTCAATTCACTCTTGTATGATGCTGCTGAAACAGTCGTTGCTGATGCGACAACACCGCCAATCATACCTGCTGCAACCAATGCAACAGACGTCTTCATAATCTTGTTCATTCTTATACCCTCGCCTACATAGCTGTATTTATCATTAGTGTTGATCCCAAACTATACGTCACAAACATCACAGTAAATGCAATATTGATTCGCATTGCCCAGTAGCGCTTACGATAATTAACTGATGAAACAATCATATCGTTAACTTCCTCAACTTTTATTCTGTTGAGTGAGTATATGCGCGTCTTTTTATTTGCGCAAACGAAAAAGGAATCGTTTCGGTTACTTTCAAATAATAACCAAAACGATCCCTAAATTGCAAATGCTAAATCTTACTTAATTGGATTACTGTAATCAGCATCCAAATACTTTTCTGAAATCTTCTTCATCATGCCTTCCTTACGAAGCTCGTGCTCAGCCTTCGTAACTGCCTTATCAAGGGCAACAGACTTCTTGTTCATCATAGGTGCAGCCCCAGTTGCAGGCATGTACTTTGATGGTGAAGGGATGGCAATCAAATCCGTATCAGGGTGCGCCTTCTTGTAAACTCCCCAGGCTGCTGCATCATTCAAAGTTGCGTCTGCATGCCCGTTTTCAACCGTGGCAATCGCTTCAGCAAATCCTGGTACAGCAACATTTGTAGATCCTAGCTTCTCGGCGTACTTCACATAGTTACCAATTGCTGATTGAGCGGTCTTCTTGCCCTTGATATCAGTAACTTGCTTAATACCTGAATCCTTCTTCGTAACGACAACTCCCCCAGTATAAATGTATTCCGAACCATAACGGAACACCTTCATACGTGCTGGCGTCACACCCATATCATTCAAAATGATGTCGTATTTGTGGTCTTGTAGACCTGCAACCAGTGAATCCCACTTTGTTGGTACGAAGGCGACCTTAACACCCATCTTCTTACCAATTTCCTTGGCCATATCCACATCAATTCCCGTTAACTTACCTGAATCAGTACGGTATGAATATGGTGCATACGTACCTTCCAAACCAACAGTCAGTTGATCCTTGTGAAGGAGGCCGAGGTTCTTAGTAGAATCCGCATTAGCGGTTACACACCCCGGCGCTCAACAATGTTCCTGCGGCAAATACCGCTGCGACTAGCTTAATCCCGTTAAAGCTGTGCTTTTGCATAATTATCTTACGCCCTTTCAAAAAGTATGTTGCATAGCATAAACCCACTTTGCCATGGTTGTCAAATACCTTTTTAATGTTTATTTAATTCAGCGCCGAGAATTTCTTATCCTAAAACGCTTGCATTTAGTCAGTGATGTCTCTAAAATGAAACACAACAAAGACTAATTAAAAAAGACGGAAGGAAAGTTAACCATGATGACGATCAACACACAAATTACTGTTGCTTGCATCAGCCTAGCGCGTTACTCGCGGTAGGTCGTTTTGGTGAACTTATCATTCCGATGAACCGTTAAGAAGAGCGCGCTAGGCCTTTCCTGTGTCACACAGAAACTGTCGGCGCGCTCTTTTTTGCGCTCATCCTCAGAAAGGGAATCTTCATGTTTGAATTTATTGCCAAGTATGCCCCACAATTGATTATGGCGGGTATCAAGTACACTGTGCCTCTAGCACTTATCTCATTTGTCATCGCCGTTATCATTGCGGCAATCGTTGCGATGCTCCGTTCATACGTACCACACGCAACCGGTATCAAGTCAATTGGTTGGCGCATTTTGAAGTTCGTCCTTTGGTTCTACGTTTGGTTGTTCCGTTCAACACCAATGTTGGTCCAATTGTTCGTGGTCTTCTATGGATTGCCTAAGCTGGGTATTAGCTGGCTATCTCCTTCTGGATGGGCCGCTGCCATCTGGGTATTGTCATTGAACACGGCCGCATACGCCTCAGAAGCGATTCGCGCCGCTATCTCATCAATTCCTGATACACAACGCGAAGCTGGTGCAGCGCTTGGTATGACTGATTCACAAATTTTCTTGCGCATCATCCTGCCACAAGCTGCTCGTATTTCAATTCCAACGTTGGCAAACTCATTCATTTCTTTGGTTAAGGATACGTCATTGGCATCTGTTGTCACGATTGTCGAGATGTTCTACCTCTCACAACAATTGGCCGCTGCTAACTTCGAACCATTGCAAATGTACTTGCTAGTCGCTGCAATTTACGCACTATTCGTCTCAATTTTGTCTATTCCACAACGCTACATCCAACGATGGGCTGATCGTTTCGTAAAGGTACAAGGGTAATTAATTATGTTGAAGTTAGAACACATTGATAAGCAATACGCTGAACACCACGCGCTAAAAGATATCAACGTGACGTTCAATCCACATGAAACGACGGTTATTGTCGG
Organism: Weissella confusa; assembly: GCA_041871065.1. Lineage (NCBI taxonomy): Bacteria > Bacillati > Bacillota > Bacilli > Lactobacillales > Lactobacillaceae > Weissella > Weissella confusa. The sequence continues at coordinate 2,227,939 of CP168942.1, forward strand.
GCCTTCTGGTTCAGGTAAGTCAACGTTGCTTCGCTCACTTAACTTGCTAGAGCACCCTGATTCAGGTTTGTACACGTTGGACGATCGTACAATCGATTTGAGCCAACCAATCACAACTGAGACGTTGCTTTGGGTTCGTCGTAAGACTGGCATGGTTTTCCAACAACCACGTATGTTTGATCACCTAACAATCTTAGGCAACATTATCGAGGCGCCTGTGCACGTTTTGAAGCAAAATAAGGCTGAAGCAATTGCGAAGGCCCACGAGTTGCTACAAGCTGTTAATTTGGATAACACGGCTGATCGTTACCCTTATCAACTATCTGGTGGTCAAACGCAACGTGTTGCTATCGCCCGTGCTTTGGCGATGTCACCTGATTATCTTTTGCTTGATGAGCCAACCTCTGCCTTGGACCCTGAACTGGAAGCACAAGTTTTGCGTGTCTTGAATGGTTTGGCAAAGGATGACCAATCAATGATTATCGTGACACACAACATGGAATTCGCACGTGAAGCAGCCGATCGCATGTTGTTCTTGGAAGATGGTGAAATTGTGTTTGATGGTACACCAGCTGAGTTCTTCAGTGAACCAACTGACCGTATCAAGCACTTCCTAAACGCATTCAAATTTGAAGATTAATCACGTGTTTCACGTGAAACAAAAAGCCTTCGAGAAAAATTTCTCGAAGGCTTTTTCTTACTTCTTAACTGGCAATTGTAGTTGCCAACGTTCATTAAAGAACTTGCGGTAAGCCATGAAACTAGCAAAAACCGATGAAATACCGGTCGCTGAAAGCAACATGAACACAACCATGATTTGATACTTAATGGCGTGAATTGGATCAACACCCGCCATAATCAAACCGGACATCATACCTGGCAATGACACCAAACCATACGTACGCACCGTATCAATTGTCGGTTGCATACCAGTACGGATAGCCTCATGCACAATGCTATTAGCAGCTAGCTTAGGCGAACCACCCAAGGCCAAACGCTCAAAGACTTGACCTTGTTGATCACGGAATTGTTGATTCAAACTACGATAAACCAGTCCGACCGCCGTCATTGAGTTTCCAGCAACCATACCTGTGACTGGAATCATTTGATAAGGTTCAAACTTCAGAACACCCGTCAAAACCAAAATACTCATCGTCACTGTCGTTGATAGGAGCAAGCCCCACCAAGAGATATAGAACGCACCAGGAATTCCTTGGCTACGCTTCTTTCCATTGCGGGCAGCGTTATAAACAATGAATAGTTGCATCACAATCGTGACCAACCAGTTATCCAAGTTGAAGATAAACTTCAATAGGTACCCAACAATAATCAGTTGGATAATCGCGCGGGCAACCGAAATAATCGTATCCTTTTCGAGTCCTAATTTCTGACGATAACTAATCCCCAATGAGATAACGACCAACACAAACGCAAGGGCGAGTGACCAATTGCTAACATTAATTTGACTATTCATGCGTCAACACCCCCTCACCCTCGTGCAACGTCAACACAGTTTGCGCTTCAGCGATTTCTTGCTCATCGTGTGTGACTGACAAGACAATGTTATTCTCACGATCATGTAAAGCGTGAATAGCTTGCCAAATTGCTTGCTTCGTTTCACTGTCCAAACCGGTTGAAATTTCATCTAATAACAAAACCTTTGGCGGAAATAGCAAATTGCGTAGCACACCAATACGTTGGCGTTCACCACCTGACAATTCTGAAACCGCCTTATCAAGATAAGACTCAGGCAAGCCCATCTTCACCAAACCATCACGTTGGGCGGCTTCATTCACCGTTTCTTGGCGCACCAAAAACGGAAAATCTAAATTATCACGCACCGTCTCACCAAATAGTTGGGCCGATTGCGTCGCATATGAGATTTGTTGGCGCACTGTTCCGATTGGCATGGTTGTCGTACTGGCATCATCCAGAACGACCTCACCATCAGTGGCATCTTGCAGCCCAGCAATAATCTTCAATAGTGTACTTTTACCTGTTCCTGACGGCCCCACTACCGTCACCCAATCGCCAGACGAAAGCTTCAAATTCAAGTCTTTCAAAATCGTCCGACCATCTACCAGATAATTAACATGTTTCAATTCTAACGTTGTCATGATTATCCCCCCACATTAAACCTAATGACATTGTAAACCAAAAAGCGCCGATGCACCTGGCACCAACGCTTTTTAATCAATTTTCTTCTTCATTTAACACAATTCCTTGCTCCACAACTGGCAACATTTCTTGCCACGTTGTTTCGAACAACGTTTTAAACAAATTATCATCCCACTTGTCTGCAAAAAATGGGTGGTAGAAATATGTAAATGTCTGCATGATGGTCATGCCACGCTGATTACGGAATGTATCCCAGGCCATGATGTTTTCCACGGCCAGCGCAAAATCCTGCAAACGTGGATCAAGCAACACATCTCGGTTAGCCAATTGTTCTTCGTAAAAAGCCATCATTTCAGGCTCGCGACTAAATCCTTCGCGTCGACGTGATGCCAACAACCACAACCAATCGTGCAAGGCTGTGACACGCTCTTCTTCAGGTGCGCGAACATTCGCTTCCCAAACCGGACCATCAACTTGCTCTAGCCAAGCCGTATTCATCGCTTCAAAAAGCGCCTCTTTATTCGCAAAATGCTTGTATAAAGCCGCCGGCGTAATATCCAACTTTCGGGCAACGTCAGCTAATCGCGACTTTTCAAAACCCTTTTCGTCGAGAACTGCTCGTGCGGCATCAAAAATGGACTCTGTCGTCACTTTCGCCATGACGTTCACCTCCGTTCTGTTGTTTATCACAGCAGCTGTTGGTCTAAAACCCCTGACTTTAGTCAGGCGTAAGACCAACAACGCACCTGATAAGGGCGACTTGGTCACGTCGGAGGTCAAACCTCCGACATTCCTAGTCTGCTTTATTATAGCCGAACCTTAAAAAAGTGCCTAATTTTTTAAACTTCTCAATATTTTTGTTATCATTAAGGGGTAGTTGTGTAACTTATTTTTATTTAGTAACGTTACACGTCGATGCACCTAATCAATTTAATAGGAGTGTGAAATTTAATGACTATTTCATCATTGACTGATACTTACACGCTTTCAAACGGTGTTAAGATCCCCGTTGTGGGATTCGGAACTTGGCAAACGCCTGATGGTGATGTGGCCTACCAAAGCACGTTGGATGCTTTGGCTGCCGGCTACCGTCACATCGATACGGCCGCTGCTTACGGTAACGAAGAATCAATCGGACGTGCTTTGAAGGATTCAGGCATTGCCCGCGAAGATATCTTCGTAACATCAAAGTTGTGGAACGACATGCACGGATACGAGTCAGCTAAGCAAGCCTTGGAAGACACGTTGAAGCGCTTGGACTTGGAGTACTTGGACTTGTACTTGATCCACTGGCCAAACCCAAAGGCTAACCGCGAAAACTGGGCCGAAGCTAACGCTGAGACTTGGCGTGCGATGGAAGAAGCCTACGAGGCTGGTAAGGTCCGTGCAATCGGTATCTCAAACTTCCAAGTACACCACTTCGAAGAATTGTTGAAGACGGCTAAGGTTACGCCTATGGTTAACCAATTGTTCGTTAACCCTTCTGACATGGAAGCCGAAATCGTTGCCTTCAACAACGAGCACAACGTTTTGACTGAAGCTTACTCACCATTGGGAACGGGTAAGATGTTGACGGTTGCTGTAATTCAAGAAGTTGCCGACAAGTACAACAAGTCAGTTGCTCAAGTTGCATTGCGCTGGTCATTGCAACACGGCTTCTTGCCATTGCCAAAGTCAACGCACAAGGAGCGTATCGTTGAAAACGGTCAACTCTTTGACTTCGAGTTGTCTGCTGAAGATATGGCAACGTTGGACAAGCTTGAAGGTGTTGCTGGTAGGCACAACGACGCTGACAAGACAAACTTCTAATTATGCATAACAAAACGCCCCTAACTGAAAAGTTAGGGGCGTTTTTGTCTGTAAGGAATGATTCAATTGAATGATTTCTTGCTCATCAGGTGGCTCTCTCACCAACCACCCAACGATATTGATATATGATTACTTCTTAAAACCAAAAGCGACTGTAACGACGCCTACGGCCAACAAAGCAACAACGGCTAGAACAACATCTAACTCAACTTCCCACGTTGAGGCGTTGCCCTCAGCGCTAAATAGCAACATCAATGCTGCGAACACAACAATCGTTGCAATAGCGGCAATAGCTGACGCCTTTGCTGACATCACATACTTCATCTCTTGCATTATTCAAACCTCTCACAAATATAAATCTCACACGAGTATTTATTATAACCGTTACTTACTTTTATTCAAGAGCGAAAGGAAAAAGTCGTCCACAATAAAAGATACCTAAGTTAACTAATTTTGTTCCACATGAAACAAAAAGCGAGTGTAATCATCTACACCCGCCTGCAAAAACATATTAATCTTGATTGAATTGTGTATCAACGTACTCACGATACAAGTCGTGGTTAGCAACCAATTCCTTGTGCGTACCAGCGCCACTTACCGTCCCATGTTCGATAAAGTAAATCTTGTCGGCGTCTACAATTGTGCTCAAACGGTGTGCAATCACCAACGTCGTGCGACCCCTCATCAAAGATTCCAAAGCCTTTTGCACCATTGCTTCAGATTCTGAATCCAAACTTGCCGTCGCTTCATCCAACATCAAAATCTTTGGATCACGCAAGAACGCACGCGCGATTGCCAAACGTTGACGTTGTCCACCAGACACCTTGACACCACGTTCACCAACTTCAGTGTCCAGGCCAGCTGGCATGTCACGCACGAACTTTTCAGCAAACGCTAGTCCCAACACACGCCACAAATCATCATCTGAGTAATCACCCGTTAGACCATACGTCAAATTATGGCGGATGGTTCCAGCCATAATCGCTGAATCTTGGCTAACGAACCCAATTTGTTCACGCCAATTAGCCAAATTCACATCTGCCACATCATGATTACCAATCATGATTTCACCGGCCGTTGGCATGTAGTAACGCTCAAGCAAACTAAAGATGGTTGACTTACCACCACCCGAAGGTCCAGCAAACGCCACAACTGTATTTGGCTGGGCCTCAAACGATACGTCGCTCAAGATGTTCTTGCTGTCATCATAGGCAAAATCAACATGGTTCATCGCCAACGTTTGCCCTTCAACATCAACATCGACACCAGACGTCAAATCCTCTTCAGGCTCTGTCAACAGGGCTTGAACACGTTCTGTTGAACCACTGGCCTTAGCCAAATCTGAGAAGAATTGACCCAGCGTTGCTGATGGTCCCAGCAATTGGAATAGGTACATCAAGAATGAAAACATCGTTCCCATCGTCATCGTGCCTTGTGACACACGGTGCGCACCATAGGCCAATACACCAACAAATAATCCCATCATAACCGCCGTCATCAATGGACCGGCCACGGAATCATACACAGCTTCACGCAAGCCGATCTTGTACAAAGATTGGATCGTTGTGTGGCCCTTTTCCGTTTCAAACGGTTCCGCGTTAGATGACCTCACCAAACGAATTTCGCTTAGCGTTTCGCCGGCTGCGCCATTAAAGTCAGCTAATGAATTTTGACGATCACGACCAACCTTGTGTGATTGGCGCATCACTGGCAACATCACCAACATCACCAATGGAATTGCCAATGCCATAATCGCCGTCATGCGCCAATCCTTCAAGACCATCAGCGTCAGTGCACCTACCACTGTTAGCAAAGACGTAATCATACGAGGGAATGAGTTTGCCAGCAAGTCTTTAATTTGCGTTGAATCATTAATCAAACGTGACGTCATTTCGCCCGCTTTGGTTTCATCAAAATAGGCGACGCGCAAACGAATTAGTTTGTCCCATAAGGTATTACGCAAACGACTAACCACGTTTTCGCCAAAGATTCCCAAAACAGTTCCTGATAAGGCGCTAATTACCGCGCTCAAGATAAACATACCAATCACACTGACGAGCAATGTTTTATCAATCGACTTACCAAACCCGTTAATCAAATCACCCGCAAAATGTGGCACGGCCAACTGAATGCCCGTCGCAATCACGCCTAATCCTAGGCCCAGTCCTAGTTGCCAATAGGCTGGTTTTGTTTGACGAATCAAGCGCATAAATGCCTTCATATCAAACTTTGCTGGTCGTTGAAATGCTTCCGTTTCAACGTTTTGTCCACGATCCATCTCTCTGCCTCTTATCTCTTATCTCTTATCTCTTATCGGTTAGAACCAACCCTTGAAGCCCTTGTGCAAGTCGTGGTGCATCTTGTGCATCTCCTTGCGCATTTCACGGCGGTCAGTGAAATCCATGTTTTGGAAACGCTCAGCGAATGGTCCAAACGCATCGCGGAGCATCTCAGGATCCATTTCAATGTCCTCAGTATTGGCTGCGATGCGACGCAACATGTCCTTCAACTGCGCCTGCTCGGCTTCAGTTAGCACTGAGAAAGCACGTTCACTCATTTCGTCATTACCGTTATGCAAACCAGCAAGCGTCTCCTTACCGGCATCTGTAATGAAAATAAGTGAAACGCGTCCATCATTCTCAGAAGCACGACGTTCAATCATCCCCGTCTCCACCAAACTCGTCACCTGTGCACTCACTGAGCTAGGACGAATATCCAACTTTTCTGCGATTTCCGCATTCGTTAGACCATCTTCCTTGTTCAACAAAGCCAACAAGCGTAAACGACCACGACCCAATTCCTTATCACTACCGCGCTTAGTACGCATGTTCATTGACATCGCTGCCATAAAGAAGCGCGAGTGCATCAAACGGCTGAACGATTCCATCAAGTCTTGTGTTTCATCTGTCATTTTATTTTTACCTCAAATAGTCATTAGTTAATTAGTTAGTTTTACAACATCCAACCTAACGAAAAAGAAGTATAAACCGTTAGTTAGGTTAAGTCAACACAAACTAACTAATTAATTTGGTAATTAAAAAGTCGCACCCGTCTGAGTGCGACTTTCGTCTAGTCTTCACGTAGCCAAACAGCCTCGGAAGCTTCATTATCATTAATTACTTGATGAACGGTCTTCTGCGCCTGTGGCACAAACATCTCGGGTTCAGGGCTCACCGGTACGTACGAAACAACCAATGTTTCCTCACCATCTTCACGCAGCATGCCACCAACCGCTTCGACTTCAAAACCCATTGCAATCGTTTCTTGCGCATCACCCCAACGGTTCTCAGTGACGATTTCAGACGATACACCGAGCAAACGCTTCAGGTGCACATCAAGTCCCGTTTCTTCTTTGAATTCGCGTACAATCGCTTCCTGTGGCGTTTCACCGTATTCGATATAGCCACCTGGAAAGCCCCAGCCTTTTTGAATATCAGAACGTTTCTCTAATAAGATTGCTGAACGATCCGCCTGCCATAACACACCGAATACCGTGTTAAAAATCATGGCTTCATGACCAACTTTTTCGCGCATACGTGCGATGTAATTTTTCTCTGCCATATGATTCGCCCTCTTTTCACCACCCATTATTCCACGTTAAGGAGATAATGCAACACGTTATCCACGCATATGCTGGAAAAAGCTATTTACAAAGTTGACGAGGTAGTAAAGGCCAGCCGGCACAATAATGATGCCGACAATCAAGATTGAAAAATGTTGTTGGAAAAACGGTACTGATCCCAAAAAGAAGCCAATTACGGTTGATCCGAGCACCCAAATTAAAGTTCCCGCCATATTCTGGTTTTTAAAGCGGTCAGCTGCATACTGACTTTCACCGGCGATAATTGGAATAAAAATACCCAACACTGGAATATACCGGCCAAATAGCATCGCTAGGGGTGCATGACTGTTGAAGAATGCGACTGTATCGTCCATGCGGGCATTCTTAATTTTGTGCTTGCGACCACGCTTATACTTCGCCTGCCAGCCAAGATACACCATTGGCAAATAGCCAATCCATAGCAACCACAGCTCGATTGGAATATCTGGATGGGCCGCCAAACTACCGGCCAGAAACATGGTCGTTTCCGCTGGCATCCATGCGAAGAGAACGAAATAACTTTCTAGTGCCACAATCGCCCAAAGTACTGGATACACCAGCCACGGATTGTCCATTATCGGTCGGATAAAAACAATCGGATTTTGGATAACCGAAATAATATCTGCTAATTCAATCATGACTTAACCCAATCATCTGGTAAGACTGCCATGAAACTAATATATGTGGTGATCGTGTGCTCATATGATGCCATACCACCATTCGCCATATGCTCGAACAACTTTGCATACACTGGATGCGTCTTTGCATATGCCATCACATTAGCCGTTCGCTCAGGGATTTCCAGCCCTTGTGGTGCCATCATCATATCCTGCACCCATTGATATGGCGTCATCGTTTGTCCGTCCCACCAAGGTGTCGTCGCATGGTAAAAGTCATGCACACTTGATGCCAACGCATAGTACAGTTGCAAACCACGTTCCAACATCTCCGCATCTTGCTGAGCATCGCCCTTAAATGGCACTCCATTAATGCGCTCATATTCCTTGGCAACTTCCGGCAATGCTGACACTGGCAGCATATGTTGCTGGCCAATGTGTGTGAAGCCCCACTGGACCAATGGGAATGTTGGGGCAACATCTAGCGGATTGATAATGGCATGCACTGCATCATACTTCACCGCATAATCAACGTTAGCAACCGTCTTGTACGTTGTCGTTGGCGCAAATGCATAGGCAAAAACGTGTTCTTCTCCGGCATCAATCAACAACTTTCCCAGCACTTCTGTCGCACTACCGCCACGAGAATGCCCGGTTACCCAGAAGATATTTTCCTGACCAACGTTGTCGAATTGCATCACATAATCATGCAACTGCGCTGCAATCTTTTGGCCGATATAAATCATGTTATCCATTCCTGGTGCATCTTCGTCACCAATCATGAAATCGCCCGACCATTCCGCGTTTTGTGGCGTCCCACGGATAATCACCGCAAACAAATTATTGGCGCCAACCCGCTTATAACCTAGCGTGAAAGCGACATTATTCGGATCATCAAGCACATGATAGCCGTGTGACTCTGTCTTAAAGCCCAAGGCACGCAAATTTTCAGTTGTATAACCTGGTCCGGCCACTTGGCTATCACGCGTGTACGTTGACCCAGCCATCACAGCGCTAACTCGCGCCAAATCATGTTGGTACTCAGCCGGATTATTGTTAAAAAGCGCATCGCTATATGGTACGTCCATCTCTCGGGCTTCCGGCAAACGCCCCTGAAGATTACTTGTTGTAAATGTTAAAACAGTCATTTCATTACCCCCACCACTAATTACGTCACTGTCACTTTAAAAACGTCACTTGTTACCCTTCAGTCTACTCGATTTGTATTCTAAAAACATGAAGAAACATTGCTGTACAGACAAAAAAACGCTTGCAGAGCATTAACTCTACAAGCATTTCGTCACTTCTTAACGACATTCATAATCAAAATCGCACCGAGTGTCATGACAATCCCAACTACTTGAAAGGCATGGAATGACACTCCCAACACAAGCGCTGATAAGACAGTCGCACTTAATGGCTCTAACATGCCAAGCATCCCCACTGTTTCTGGGGCCACCTTACGCAAACTCGCAATATACCAGACAAACGCAACAATCGACCCAAACACCACAATAAAGAACAGCAATATCAAGTCGATCATATCAAAATGATAAGCCGGGTGATAAAGTGGCGCCACGAAATTAGCGGCCAAACCACCCATAAACATCCCCCAACCAACAACAACGATAGCATCGTTTTCAGCCAGCAAAGATCCTGGTATCAACGTGTAGGCGACCAATCCCAACGCTGACAAAATTCCAAAGAATAATGTCTTCTCAGAGATTTGCAATTGCGCCAGATTACCATTGGTTACCAACAACACAATCCCCACTAACGACAGAATTACTGCGATTAATTCTTGTCGTTGTGGCCACCTGCGACGAAATAGCGCCAAAAAAATAACAATCAAAGCTGGCGCCATATACTGCAACACCGTCGCAACCGCTGCGTTACCGTAGTACAACGTTCGCACAAAATTAGACTGGGCAAAATACACCCCAACCAACCCAAACGACACTAACAAGACAGCATTCTTTGGTTGACGCCAAATCGCAAAAATATTCTGCCGGCGAATCAACGAATACAACAGCAACGCGACACCTGAGATTAACAAACGAGCGGTCGTTAACCAATCTGGGGAAATCGCAATCCGATCGAATAGCATATTCGACAAGATACCATTGATACCCCAGAACAAGGCACCACCAGCAGCCATCCCCACATACCACTGCTTACTCACACAAACACTTCCCTTACGTTAAAAATAGAAACTTATCGCTAAGTATACCACGCAAAAAACGGCCATCAGACCTTAATCTGATAGCCGTTACGCCAAATTGTTTTACCAGTCATGAAAATGACGAGGCCCGCCCAAAGTACAGCGTTGCCTAAAACGATTATTGTAATAACTGGTGACACGTCATACGAAATCGTCACGTTATTCTGACCAACCCGTGGTCGAACCTGTAACGTCCCAATACGTGTCGTTTGCGGGTTCGTCACCTGCTGGCCGTTCAGCATCACCTTTGAATGCGCATAGACAGCAACTGGCACTGTTGTCTGCTGTTCATTTCCACTATGCCAACGATACGTGAGTGCATTATTACCTTGTGTCACCTGCGCTTTTAGTGGGTTCTGAATAACCTCGCGCATATACATGTCATAACTGTTATCACCTGGTTGCAAGCCATTATTCACCAAATAATCAGGGGTCGCTTTTTGTACATCTGCTAGTGCAACCTGTACATCACCGTAGCGCCAATCCCGTGCAATTTCAGCTTTAGATTTTTTATCGTTAAATACCATGTGCTTCGTGACGTGGACCAGCTCATCCGTATGCAAGCGATGAGCACTCTTCGCCAAAATACTTGCCGAAATCGCCACCGGCACCACGACGGCTATCATAACAATCACCAATCGCAACCGACTATTTAGCTGTCTTTTCACATCCGGCATCATCAGGATTCGTGGCAACAACAACACCAAAGCAATGTTGCTAACCACTGACAACCGTGATGGAAATTGCATCGTATCAACAATGGTTGGTTCAATTTGCTGAATCGCATCCCACGGAAATACCGTTAATGACAAACTGAAAAAGATAACTGCCAGCCAAAATAAGAAGCGGTATTCACGGGCCAGCTTCCGATAAACCAACACGGCAACAATCAAGACAATCACTGCTATAACGCCAAGCCAACTATAATTTCGGAGCGTTGGGGATTGCGACAATGTGATCCGCATTCCCTCACGGCTAATATTAAGCGGCGTATATGGCGTTAGAATCTGATTGCTTCCCATCACGTCGGCCATACCAACTAGAACATTAGCGACTAGCAACCCGTATAAGACAACCGCTTTTAGCAACCGTTGCATCAAAGCAATGATTGTTGCCTTGTTCTTACCAATCACCGTCACCACAAATAAAATGCCTAATACCAAGACACCTAATAGTGCCGTGAATAAATGGGCTTGCGTCAGTACCGCCAACGATATCGACAGACCAACCCAAGAAAAGGTTGTCGGCTGTTTAGCCATTGCAATGCCGTAATACACCACATACGACAGTAGCGCAGCGCCGATGCCAGTAAATGATTGGCTCGTTTGCCAAGTTGTCGTTAACGGTAACGCCATATAGACAACCGCACTCACTAAACTGGCATATCGACTAGATTTCAAATAACGGCCTAGTCGATAAATCCCCACACCAGCGACGAACAAGATAGCAATGTCAGTTACAATTTCAAACCAAAACCAGTTTGGTATTAGCATGAGGGCAAACCCCATCAAGTACGATAGCCACGGTCCATATAACGGCGTGACAATTCGTCCGGAATGTTGATAGCCATATTCTGACATGAAGTAGTTAAACTGCCCGTGTTTAATTTGTTCCGCAATATCATAGAACCGATTAAAGTGGAAAAGCGCATCGATGCCAATAATCGGCATATTCGATATCAGCTGCGGTAACACCAGTACAACTGATGCTAGTAATAGCACGCCACCAGGCAACACAAGCGATCGCCATGAACGCATCTTGCACCTCCTATTTACGACTAATATATCAGTTTATAGTTTATCAATAACTTGTTAATTTATTTTGATGATTAAAACAAAAAGGTCGTCAGTCCAAAACTAACGACCACAGTATTATGCGCGTTGATATTGCGCCAAATAATCCTTTAAATACTGACCTGTGACGTTTTCTGGTATCGCAGCTAGTTCGGCTGGTGTCCCAGTACCAACAATTTGACCACCGTGCGTACCACCACCTTGTCCCAAATCAATCAACCAATCTGAGTTAGCCATCACTTCCAAATCGTGTTCGATGGTAATGATTGTTGCCCCTTGCATCAGCAACAAATCGAACACGTGAAGCAGATTCTCAATGTCCAACGGGTGCAATCCAACTGACGGTTCATCAAAGATAAACAAGCTGGCACCCTGCTTTTGGTGAATTTGTGACACCAACTTTAGGCGTTGTGCCTCCCCACCTGATAATTCAGGTGTACTTTCACCCAAAATCAGATAATCCAAGCCCAATTCTTGCAACGTTTCGAGCGTCTTTAGAATCTTCTTTTCATCCTTGAACACTTCAAGTGCATCCGTGACAGACAAGGCCAACAAATCTGCGATTGATCGATCATGCCACTTTACATCCAGTACCTCAGCACGATAACGTGAGCCTTGGCAGGTTGGGCAGACTTGTGTCACATCTGGTAGATATTGCACATCGAGCGTAATGTGCCCGACACCACCACAAGTTGGACATGCACCAGCTGCATTGTATGAGAAATCACTTGCGGTGAAACCATGTTCCTTAGCATCCGGCAAGCTAGCGAACAACTTGCGCAAATTATCCAAAATGTTGGTGTACGTCGCAACCGTTGAACGTGCATTCTTACCAACCGGCACCGAATCAACCATCACCACGTTTGCAACACCTGCCGCATCAAGTGACGCCACACCATCAGGTAGTGGCTGTTGTTCGTTTTGCGCTAGAATACCTGGCACCAACAAATCGAGAATCAACGTTGTCTTACCGGCACCACTCATCCCCGTGACACTCGTCAATCGGTTCTTAGGAATCCGTGCCCTAACGTTATGCAAATTATTCTTGGCAGTCACCGCGATATCGATGCTACCATCATCAAACAGCGATTCCCGCGGCGCCAATGTTCTGGTCTGAATGTCAGCCGTCCCGTTTAGATAAGGGGCCACCAACGCGTTGGACGTCTTTGCATTACGGGCACTCCCGGTAAACGTCACCGTCCCACCGTAATCGCCCGAACCAGGGCCAATTTCAATAATATGGTCGCTCGCTCCAATGACACTCATATCGTGATCAACCACGACCAACGTATTACCTTGTTCCAAAAGCGTTTTGAAAATCGTTAATAGGCCTGCGACGTTGGCTGGGTGCAATCCAACCGTTGGCTCGTCTAGCACATACAATACACCAGTCGTTTCATTGCGAATCGTACGTCCAAGTTGAATACGTTGTAGTTCACCAGTCGAAAGTGTACTTCCGGCACGGGCCAACGTAAGATAATCCAAACCAAGCTTAATTGGTGCATCTAATAGTTCCAAAAACTCATCAACAAGCTTTTGTCCCATCTTTTGCATCTCGTCTGGCAATGTCGCAGGCAATTCGGCAATAAATACTGCCAGCTCTTCGATGGTGTACTCTGACAGCTCCGCGATGTTCTTGTCTCGTAGTAACTGCGTCAGCAACTTCGGGTTAAAACGCGATCCATGACACGTTGGACAAGTTTGGAAAGTGTAAAACTGATTCAAGCGTTTGATAGTGCGCTCATTTTTACTGCTCTTCATGCTGTCCTCAATGGCGTTCGTCGCATTTTCAAACACCGCATGATCCATGTGGAACACCTTCCCGCTTTTGCTTGGAATATTAATTTCATATTCATCACGGTCACCATGCAAAACCAAATCCTTTTGGTCATCTGGCAAATCTTCATATGGAATATCAATATTAATGCCCGCTGCTTCAGCCACCAATGGCATAAACGTACGCCCAGGTGTGCGCCATGAATTCACCGCCCCATCGCGAATGGTTAATTTTTCATTGATCAGTAACGCTGGATTAATGGTTTGCACCTCACCCGTCCCTTGGCACGTTGGGCATGCGCCAGCCGAGTTAAAAGCGAAATCTTCGGCGCCATACGGCATGAAATGCACACCACAAACCGGGCAATCCATCCCCGTCATATCAACATCCATTGCAACGGCCAAGGTTGGCCCAATGCGATGCCCATTTGGACACACCATCGACCCTAAACGAGAAAACATCAAACGTAGCACGTTTAAACTCTCAGTCATCGTTCCAACCGTTGAACGTACGTCTGGCACCTGTGGACGTTGACGCAGTGCCAAAGCTGATGGCAAATGATGAATACTTGTCACGTCAGCGCGATTCGCCTGTGTAATTCGGCGTCGCGTATAGGTCGACAAGGCATTCAAATAGCGACGCATCCCCTCACCGTATAGCGTCCCCATCGCCAGCGAACTCTTTCCAGAACCACTGCGCCCAGTAATTCCAGTCATTTGTCCAAGTGGAATATCCACATCAATATTTTTCAGATTATTAGTTTTTGCACCCCGGACTTCAATCGAAAATGTCATTTTCTTACCACCCCTTAGTTGTCGTGCTCGTTTTCCCTGTTACCTTTCATTGTATCGCTTCAAAGCATGAAAAACAGTTCTCCCCAACTGAAAAAGGACGCGCAATTAATTTGCGCGTCCTCTATCTTACTTGCTCTTCTTCGTAAACTTAACAATACCTTCCCAACGAGCAGTTTGTGGGAACATATCAATTGATTGGATGTATTCAACATCATAAACACGCGTCAAGTCGACCAAATCACGGGCCAACGTTGATGCATTACATGACACATACACAAACTTATCTGGTTGTGTTTCCAAAATTGTCCAACGCAATTCTTCATCCAAACCAGTACGTGGCGGATCAACAACCAAAGCGTCGGCAACCCAGCCTTCGTTTGCCCAGCGTGGAATCAAATCTTCAGCTGCACCTGTGTAGTAGGCAGCATTCTTAACACCGTTATCAGCCGCATTTTCATTTGCGTCATCGATGGCTTCAGGAACCGTATCCATACCACGCACCTCACCAGCATGATCAGCCAATGAAATACCGATGGTTCCAACTCCTGAGTAGGCGTCAATCAACTTATCGGCTTGCGTCAAATCAAGCGCTGAGATGGCCTCGTTGTACAAACGTTGCGTTTGGCGTGGGTTCAATTGCAAGAATGCACGTGGTGACAACTTGAACGTCTTACCGTTAATCGTCTCCGTAATGTACTCACTCCCCCACAACAACTTGGTATCTTCACCCCAAACAAGTGACGTCTTGTCTGAGTTGATGTTCTGGTGAACAGAAACAACTTCAGGCAATTCCTTGTTGATACGTGCAATCAATTCATCAGCACTAGGCAAGTACTTGCCGTTCGTAACAATCGTCAATTGCACATCACCTGTCGTTTCTGACACGCGGGCAATCAACGTCTTAACGATTCCTGAGTTCTTGCGCTCGTTGTAAATTGGCATGTCCATATCAGCCAAAATATCACGCACCTTACGCACTACCTTCAATGTTGCTGGGTGTTGCGTTGAAACCTTTGGCAAATCAACCAAGTCGTGAGAATTACGCTTGTACATTCCCACGGCCAACTTACCGTCAACTTCTCGAACCGGGAATTGCGCCTTGTTACGGTAACCATCTGGGTTTTCCATACCAATCGTTGGGCGCAAATCAAACTTTTCATATCCTTCAGGCTTGTACTTTTCCAAGGCCTGACGAATCACATCTTGCTTAAATTCTAGTTGGCCATCGTAAGACAAGTGCTCCAATTCAAAGCCACCAACTTCTTGGTTATCAACTGGATCAACACGCTTTGGTGAGCGTTGCTTAATCTTACGAACACGCGCTTCGATGAACTTGTCTGTGACGTTCGTTACAACAACATCAACAACTTCATCAGGAAGTGCTCCTGGAATAAACGTAATCTTACGCTTATAGTAACCAATTCCTTCACCGTTGATTCCCAATCGCTTGATGGTAATCAACAGCTTGTCACCAACGTTAACTTCGACGTTTTGTTGGTTGCGATTATCACGACGAGGTCCACGTGTTCCACGTGGAACAAACTTGCCGCGATTTTGATTGTTGCCACCCTTACCTTGGTAAGGACGACGCTTCTTTTCTTCAGCCATTTCGTTCTACAAAGACTTATCGTCTACTCTTTCTATAAGATAGTTCTATTCTAACATGTAGGAAGTAAAAATGACCGGTCAGTCCTTCGCGACTAATCGGTCATTCGTTTTTAAATTAAGCCACTGTTCAACAACCAGGGCAGCCCATATCCAATCATCAACCCTAAGATAACAACGCCAACCAAACTACCAATAAAATCATGTCGCTTACGACGAGCAATTGCTTCTGCTTCTTCACGCATTTGTTGTTCAATGATCGGACGCAATTCTGGGTGCTCAATCATCATCACTTGGCGACGGAGTTCGAAGTCTTTTTGACTCAACTCATTTTGCGTTGCCAACTCTTGCGCTTGTTGCTGCAAAAGCCAATTTTGCTCACGCGTTGCATTAGCCGCATCCTGCACTGCATTAGTGTGTTGTTGCAATTCATAAGATTCCATATTCAACTTACCTCTCTAAAAGTCATAGATATAATACGCTTCTAGAAAGTAAATTGCTGGTTTCCAGCTTGTGAAATAGTTAGATAATTTACCCCTCCGATGAGGACATCACTACCCCTAATGAAACCTTATCGACCTTATCAGATGTCTCTAGTTCCTTTAAATCTGCAATGTTTCCCGTAATAACAACACCAGGGAATTTCGCTGAAGCCAAATTTGGTACCTGCTTTGGCCATGACATTTCCGATTTGAAACGATTATAAGACTTCAAATAATATCGGTAGTCACCCGTTGGATCTTCTTTTCCGATTGGAACACCTACATACTCTGCGTTTCCAGTGGCAATCCCTGACCACAGCCAAGTAACAGCCACGCTTCCAGGCATCCCCCGTTTAATTTCGTCATAGGTCAACTTCGATTTGAACGTCACCGCAAGCTCAGCAACATCGTCATCACGATATTTCGAAAAGTCAGCTTTAACAAAGCGCTCCTGTGATTTCCCGTTAAACTGCAATAATCGCTGTCCATTCTCACTATCTCGCCAACTACCATCAGCGAAAAATTGGCTATTTTGCCTTAACTGATTTCGCCCCATGGCGTTATACAAATAGGTCTGATTCTTCCACTGAATAACTCGGTCCGAAATTTCCTTACTGGCGCGGTAGTCAACCCTCCCCATGAACCGTCCAATACCAGAAGCAATTAAATAATTCGTCTTAACATTAGGCGTGGTGATAGCTGTCCAATGTTCAACATCCGCCCGCATTAATGCACCCTGCTTATCAGTGCGATGAAACAAGAACAGCACAACTACACTTCCCACGACAAATACTGCAAAAGCAAATCCAAACACCCTCTTCATATCCCGACATAATCCTTGTTCATTAATATTTTGCGCAACATCTTGTTACCTGCATATCTTTCTTGGTATGTCTTTCAATATAGGGGTTTGTCCATTTTTTCACCACTATGAATTTTTTATATTTTTTAAAATAAATCTCGCGCATGACGGTTAAGACCTTGCGATAACTGAAAAGGACCCGCAAAATGCGAGTCCCTAAATGAGATTTTATATTACCACCAACCGTTAGCAACACGGAATGACACGGCGTTATCGATTGATCCGTAACGCGTCACAGCGTAGTTAACCATACCGGCTGTTTGTTCTGAAACTGAACCAGTTCCCCATGATTGCTTGGTTTGACCCAAACCACGGTAACCGTTTGGTGAAACGATATCTGGGTTTCCACCTGATTCAGGCATCACGATGTTTGACCACAAAGCATCCGTTCCGCCGGCCGCAATAAATTGATCATAAACTGAACCAGTTGCTGCTGGCGCTGGCGTTTCAGCTGCCACTTCGGCCGTTTGGTAAGCCGTTGTGACACCTGAGTCCGTCGTTTGCGTGAATGAATCAGCTTGCGTTGGTGCACCGACGTAGTTTGACGCTGGAGCTGCCACGACAGGCGCCTCTGATGCTTCTTCGGCAACCGGAGCAACTTCTGATACGTCTGATGCTACCGGTGCCTCTGAGGCTGCTGGCGCTTCTGACACAACAGGTGCTTCAGATACCACTGGCGCCTCTGACGTCACAACTGGGGCAGCACTTTCAACAACTGGTGCAACCGGCGCTGCTTGGGCAACCAAATTAATCGTTTGACCGATAAAAATTGTGTCATTCGCCGTCAAACCGTTAATTGCCAATAAATCAGCCAACGTCATGTTGTTTGCTTGGGCAATGGCGAAAAGCGTATCACCATTCTTCACCGTGTATGAACCATTTACGCCAACTGGGGCAGCGGTCGTCGTTGCCGTCGCATCTGCATCAGCTCGCACCGGCGTAACCGTTCCGTCACCATTAACCGTCAATGACACACCCGTCAAAATGAAGTTTGCGTCTTCAATGTTGTTATCACTAGCAATCTTTTCAACCGTCGTTCCCATTGCATTGGCAATGCTCGTCAACGTATCACCAGCCTTAACCGTGTATGTATCAGCTGATGCGTTCACACCAACGGCAACCGTTGCGACTCCTGCAGTTGTCATTGCTGTCAAAATTTGTTTATTAATCATTTAATGTCTCCTATATTCGTAGAGGCCTACAATCCTACAAAATATCCACTCTCTATGATACCGGTGCATTATTCACAACACGTTACAAAACCTCGCCCTTAAACCATTTTTAACTACCATAAGAATTGACTAGGAAACTTTAGAAAGTTATTTTGCAGGCATTAAAAAAATCACTCACAACCAAAATTTTTGGTCATAAGTGACATGCCGTTTAATGGCGTCGTTGTTCCACGCTGTAAATAATCGTTCCTAATATCGCAAAGCCAATACCAACCAAAACCGTCGTAAACGCAAAGGTTGTAAACAAATATGCGACCACCACAATAGTTAGGTAAGTCATCCATTTCCCGCCTGGTAGCTTATAGCCAGTTGGCAATGTCGCATCACCGCGTAGCTTAATCGATGAGAAAATTGTTCCTAAGTATTGCACGAAGTCACTCAGCACAATCAGCTTGATTAAAAATAGATAACTACCGCTCAAAATCAAGCCACCTGAGATGGCGATTGTTAGCAAGATGGCGCCAACTGGTGCACCGTAGCGATTCAAACGTGAGAATTCACGTGGCAGGAACCCGCGTTCACGGGCCATCGAGGCCAATTCAATTGGTGAATTAAATGATGTCGCAATCGCAACACCGATAATCGACAACATCATCCCCGTGATGATAATTGTCCGGCCAACACGGCCCAAAATAACATTAAAAATGTCCGCGACCGGCAAAGCTGAACCAGCCAAATGATCACCCAAAACTGTCATTGCGACTACTTGCATCAAAACGAAAATCGCTGTCGTAGCTAACATCACCGTCGAAATCGCACGTGGCAACATTTTGCCAGGGTTCTTCATCTCTTTGGCTGCGATTGGAATCAGTGAGAATCCAGTAAACATATAGAAGGCATTTCCAAAGGCGCCTGAGAAATCATGCGCCGGTTTCGCTTGTGCGATTGAGAATTGCGATGTGCTACCCAGCAGCAACCACACAACCGTTGCAATGAACACGGCTAAAATGACCCCGATTTTTATCAAACTGGACGCATCATCTATGCGACTCGCAATACCTGTACCGAAGTAATTCATGATTCCCAGCAGCAACATAATACCGATAGCCAAACTATTATAGACTAACGGCGTCCCAACCGCTGGTACCAGTCCAGTTAACGTTTTTAAAAAGGCCGCCGTTTCAGCACTGATGGTAATTACCCCAAACAGCCAGCCAAACCAGCCCACCAAAAATCCTGGGTAATGCCCAAAGGCACGCTTGGTGTACACCCACGCACCGCCGTCTTCATCAATTCGCGATGACATGACGGCATAATGCATCGCGATTAGCGTCGCTGAAATACCGGCTAATGCGATTGCCAATAAGACGTATTGGCCACCCTGCTTGTACATCGTACTCGGTAGCAAAAACAGCCCACCACCGATGACACCGTTAATACCTAGCAGTACAACACTCGGGAATCCAATACCTTTTTTGAATTTTTTCATTGTTCAATCCCCCCTAAGGCCCAGTCTACCTAAATTTCGTGCCTTTTTCATTTACAAGTTGTTAAGGACGAACGATAATGATGGCAACAAAACAAAGGAGGCCACCATCATGATGACTTTAGGACAATATGAAACACTTGCATCTGCATATAACAACACGAGTACCATCACGTACCCCATTCCTGCATCATTACCAGTTGGAACTACCGAAGTTATCAATGAAGATGGACTTCAAATGAACATCACGAATACCGCAGACGGTGTTACTGAAATTCGTTTTGATGCTGACGCGAATGATCGTCGCTACCCTGGCACATTCCAAGGATTCGAGTTCGGTATGCACTGGATGCACCCTTCATTTATCGGCGCCTTTTTGGAAGCCAAGGATAACCACAACCAACACTTCCTTGGTGATAACGGCACGGCTGCTTATGACGCTTTCGTCGATTCTGACAACCACCTAACCGTCACACTTACGCCAAGTCACTAACAGTTCAGCGTTGCTTTTAAAGGAAATTCCCCGTATGCTATCAGAATAATGCTTACGGAGGATTTGCCGATGGCGAGTCGCAAAACACGTCGACAACGACACAATCCAGTTAAAAACCTGATGAAATGGCTGGCAACCATCATTGTCATCATGCTGTTAGCGGGTGGGGCTTACGTTGGTTACGCCATTCATCAAGCGCCAACCATTACGGATTCAGCCCTCAAAGCGAATCCCAGTCCCGGGGACAATCAAGTTCATGTCACCTATGACAACATTCCGAACGATTATCGTAATGCGTTGATTTCAACCGAAGATCGCACGTTCGAAACGAACAACGGTGTCAGCCTAGGTGGGGTATTCAACTTGGTTGTTTCAAACATCAAGGCCCGCTTTGGCGATGGCGTTGCCTGTGGTGGTTCGTCAATCACCCAACAACTTGTTAAGTTGACCGTTTTCTCAACTAGCAAGGCGGATCAAACACCAACCCGCAAAATTCAAGAGATTTATCTAGCGCTTCAGTTGAACAAAACGCATTCTAAAGCACAAATTTTGGAATACTATGTCAATAAAATTTACGAAGGCCACTACCAATACGGTGCGCAAACAATTGCCTACTACTATTTTGGTAAGCCTTTGTCTCAATTGACGTTGTCACAAACGGCCATCATCGCCGGTTTGGGTCAAAGTCCATCAAACTTCGACTTGTACAGCAATCCTGAATTGGTCGAAAAGCGTCGCAACATCGTGCTGGCCGCGATGCTAGATAATGACAAAATTAATCACCATGAATACGAAGATGCGAAGGCAACCAGCGTAACAGCCGGTTTAATTCCACGCTAAAAAACCGCGATGAACCTAAATTCATCGCGGTTTTTGTTTACATTAATTAGTTTTCAGGTGTGTCTGGAACCTTGATGTCGCCAGCAATAATCTTTGCCTTTGCATCTTCAACAGCCTTCTTCTCGTCTGCGTTCAAGTTGTTAGTTGTAACACCAACACCCTTTTCCTTCAAACCGTAGTAGACCGTCTTACCACCAGGGAACTTGTCCTTTTGGGCAGCTTCAGTAACCAATTGCACACCACGACCGATTCCAGTCAATGATGATGTCAACGTCAAGTTATCAGCCTTGCCATCCTTTGTCTTGTAGGCACCCATGTCAGTTTGATCCATGTCGACACCGATAACCCATACCTTATCCTTAGAGTCGGCAGCCAACGTTGCGTCTTGATCCTTCGCAGCTTGGAAGACACCATTTCCAACACCACCAGCGGCTTGGAAGATGATGTGCTCACCTTGTGCAATCTTAGCCTTCGCAATCGTTTGTCCCTTGGCAGGGTCTGAGAACGTACCAGCATACGTTGCATCTACCTTGATATTAGGGTCAACTGACTTCACGCCGGCTTGGTAACCAGCCAAGAATGCTTCGATAACTGGATTCTTCATACCACCAACAAAGCCAACCGTGTCATCGCCCATCGTCTTAGCCTTCGTAGCTGCAGCCACACCAACCAAGTATGATGATTGCTCTGAACGGAACATTACTGACGCAACGTTCTTGTACTTTGATCCAGCAATTTCGTCAACCAACACAAACTTCGTGTCTGGGTACTTCTTTGAAACAGTTTGAACTGAGTCCTTAAACGTGTTTCCAATTGCTGCGACAACGTTGTACTTAGCCGTTGCGGCTTGCGTCAATTGCGTGTTGTAATCCGCAACTGTCTTAGGTTGGAAGTAGTTGTATCCGTTTTGGCCCTTTTCCAAGCCGTTTTCCTTACCCCACTTCTCCAAACCTTCCCAAGCGCTTTGGTTGAAGCCCTTGTCGTTAACACCGTTCGTGTCTGAAACAACCGCTGCAGTGAACTTATTGCTTGAACCACCGTTGCTTCCTGACGTTGCTGCGTATGCAATTCCTGCAACTGCGACAAGTGCCACTCCACCAATAATTAAGTTACGACGTGAAACCATTTTCCTAATACCTCCAAGTATAAAATCCCTCGACCCGACCACTCGTTTTGCCGGCCAAAACTGGCCAACTCAGAGTCCATATAAAAATTTAATTTTTACCACTATAAAGGTGTATTTAAGATAATGCAAGGGCTAAGTCATTACAAAAATCATCGGTTTTGAATTATTAAAAACGATTAACCTGATTATCAACGTATGAACCCTTTAAAATAAGTATTTTTCGTCAATAACTTATTTTTAGTAACTATAATTATGAGAACATTGTAATATGTGAACAAATTACGAACATTCCAAAAAGTTATCATTGATAAATATCGACAAGTACGTATAATTAGAAACAACTTATTAATGGGGGACATTATGGGAAACACACAAGCACACGACAGTATTCTTGTTTTGGACTTTGGATCACAGTACAACCAGCTCATTTCACGACGTATTCGCGAATTGGGTGTGTACTCAGAACTAAAGCCCCACACTTTGACGGCAGCCGAGATTAAGGAACTAAATCCTAAGGGACTTATTTTCTCTGGCGGACCAAACTCGGTTTACGAAGACGGCGCCTTCACAATTGACCCAGAGGTGTTCAACTTGAACATTCCTATTTTGGGTGTCTGCTACGGTATGCAACTGATGGCGCACGTTTTGCCAGGGGGAAAAGTTGCACCGGCTAACGATTCAGCTGAATACGGCGAAACTGAAATGGATGTGACGGATGATAGCGCGCTATTGTTCGGCAACACCCCTGAGAAGCAAACTGTTTTGATGTCACACGGAGACTATGTTGAACAAGTTCCCGACGGCTTCAAGGCGGTTGCAACGTCAGAAAGCACGCCAATCGCTGCAATGGAAGACACATACCACAACTTCTACGGTGTGCAATTCCACGCTGAAGTGCAACACACTGAATACGGGATGCAAATCTTGGAAAACTTCGTCGACAAGGCTGTTCGCGCTGAGCGTAACTGGTCAATGGATGATTTCATCGACGAGCAAATCAAGCAAATCCGCGAAACGGTCGGCGACAAGAAGGTCTTGTTGGGACTTTCTGGTGGTGTTGATTCATCAGTCGTTGGTGTGTTGTTGCAACGCGCCATCGGTGACCAATTGACATCAATCTTCGTTGATCACGGTTTGCTGCGTAAGAATGAAGCTGATGAAGTAATGGCATCACTTGGTGGTAAGTTCGGTTTGAACATCATCAAGGTCGACGCCCAAGAACGTTTCCTATCAAAGCTTGCCGGGGTTACTGACCCTGAGCAAAAGCGTAAGATTATCGGAAACGAATTCATCCGCGTATTTGACGAAGAAGCTGCAAAGCTTGATGGTATCGACTTCTTGGCCCAAGGAACGTTGTACACGGACGTTATCGAGTCAGGTACTGATACTGCGCAAACAATTAAGTCACACCACAACGTTGGCGGACTGCCTGAAGACATGCAATTCCAATTGATTGAGCCTTTGAACACGCTCTTCAAGGATGAAGTACGTGCTTTGGGTGAAAAGTTGGGTATGCCACACGAACTTGTTTGGCGCCAACCATTCCCCGGCCCTGGTCTTGGAATCCGTATTTTGGGTGATGTCACTGAAGACAAGCTTGAAATTGTGCGCGAATCTGACGCTATTTTGCGTGAAGAAATCGCCAAGCACGGCCTAGACGGTGAAGTTTGGCAATACTTCACGGTATTGACTGGCGTTCGTTCAGTCGGCGTCATGGGAGACGGTCGTACGTACGACTACACCATTGCCATCCGTGCCATTACGTCAGTCGACGGTATGACGGCTGACTTCGCAAAGTTGCCATGGGACATCTTGGAAGAGATTTCTCGCCGCATCGTAAACGAAGTCGACCACATCAACCGCGTCGTCTACGACATCACGGCTAAGCCACCGGCAACTGTTGAGTGGGAATAATTTCAAATCAAAAGATAAATCGAGACTACCGATATATCAATGATTTTCAACCACACAAACGAATTTAAAACCACTTTATAGAAGTTGGTTCCCTGCTAAATCCCCTACTATTTTATGTGGGGCGAATATACAGAAAAACGCTTGGAAATTGCATCCAAGCGTTTTTCTTTTTACTATTTTCTACTTGTCTGCTCTGTTCCTATGCTGCCAATAATTAATTCAAAAAGAACTTGTATATTAATGATTAACACAAGACTAAATTGGAGAAATCTGCATGAAAAAGAAGACAAAAGCAATCATCATATTGGCTATTGCAGCAATGGTCTTAGCGCTGATATTTACTGTGTTCATACTAATTAAGAATACTAATGACAAGTCACCAGGTTTGAAGTTACAAACTGACTTTGGTCATACGCAGCAAAAAAAGACAAAAGCACCGGCTATCAAAATTACAGGTGTTACATCAATTTCTTTTGATGAAACTACAAAAACGAGTTATACGAAGTTGACGAATCCAAAAGGAAATCCGTGCTACTTCAAGTTTGTGATGAAGATTAAGGAAACCGGGCAGGTTGTTTACGAATCCGATTACGTGAAGCCAGGGAAGACGATTCAAAGTGAAGTTATGACAGCCGACTTGAAAAAAGGAATCTACGAAGGGGTTTTGGAGATTCAAACACGAGAGTTAGAGAAACCTCATGAATCAATGAATGGTTTAAATACTAACCTTTCGATAATAGTGAACTAACAAAAGTCCAAATGAATTTTGTTCATAATTGAATGGTAGTCTGAGCTTGAGTTAAAAAGAAATGTACATTAAAGCAGATAAAGATGGAGGGTCACAATGAAAAAAAGAAAAATTTTTACGATGCTTGCCACCACGCTTCTTTCGAGCTCCTTTATGAGTGGTGTGATCTTTGCAACTGACATCAATAGCGCCGGTAGTTACGAAACAACAGTCATAGATAATAATTCTGACACAGGCGAGTTCTCGCTGACTATTCCATCAGAAGTACAGATGAATGAGCATTTCAGCGTATCGCTTACAAAAGCAATTTTACCCGACAATAAGACGTTATCAATGCGCGTTAATGACGGTTCAGATTCTGGCGCATTTGATAGTGCCGTATTTCCACTTTATGCTGCAGATGGTTCACAAGATGGTCAATTCAATGTATTCAAAGGAACTGCGACATTGACCAACCGTGATAATATCTTCACTTACTACTCTGATAATCCTCAACCAACAGCTAGTTCTCCAATTACAGTTGATTTGCAACCCAAGCGCGATACAAGTGTTGCTTATACTAAAGATGGTCAACACTCTGGACCAATAACCTTTGTTGTAAGCTTCGGTACATGGTACTAAGTCAAGTTGATCTCACTCTCTGAATTTGCGCTCAGAGCGAGTTTATCAATTACTACTAAATCACACAAAACCCTGCATCAAAGTTCGAAAACAACCTTGATGCAGGGCTTTTAATTATTAATTCTTACGGTTATAAACCAACACAGTTAGCGGTGCAAAGATTGCAACTACCAATACACCAGCGCCTAGTACAATCCAGGCTTGGTTCGACCAAACGCCTTGGTTTAGCATGACACGTGATGCCTTAATGACATATGTTACTGGGTTTAGGTTTACCAAAATTTGCATGACATGTGGCAACGTCCTAACTGGTACGAATGCGCTTGATAGGAACGTTAGCAAAAGCATCGTGATTAATGAGACACTTTCGACCATCGTTGAACTCTTGGCAACCATACCGTACAAAGCAAATCCCCAGCTCAATGCCCATCCCAAGAACACATCTAGCAACACAACGACAACTACCCAACCAAATCCAGCAGTTGGACGCCATCCCATTAGGAAGCCAGTCGTCAATGACGCGATTGCAGCGATAAACAAACGCAAAATATCTGCGAATAGTTGTCCGGCCAATGGTGCGATGTGGGCGATTGGCAATGACTTCAAACGATCATAAATACCCGAATTCATGTCGTCGCTAATTTGGGTACCAGAACCTGATGCAGCTGAAATCAACGCTTGCATGAGAATTCCCGGCACAATCGTTGGCAAATAAGCGTGTACGTTGCCGGCAATCGCCCCACCAAATAGGTAACCAAACATCAACATGAACATCACGGGTTGCACAATCACATCCAAAAACTTGTCTGGGTTGTGTAACGTCTTTAGCAAATTACGGTATGCCATCGTGGCCGTGTTTGCAATAATATTTGTCTTGTGTGCTTGTACATCCATCATGATTCTAACCTTCTTAATTTCCCTTAATTCTTTCCAACCGTCAAAGCAAAGAACACATCATCCATAGATGGTTGTTCAACGGCCATATTCGTCATTGTGAGCCCCGCTGCCGTTAGTTGGCTCAAGATACCTGCAACCTGATTTGTATCGCGTAGTGGCGCTGTGACAGTGTTATTGGCCACCTTTACTTCTTCGTGCAACGCATCAGTTACGATTTGCTTTGCCCGGTCGGCTTGTTGTGCATCTGTCATTTCCAAACGCAGCTTTGCGCCCCCAACTTGGGCCTTTAACTCGGCTGGCGTGCCGAGACTGACCAACTTTCCGTGGTCAATCAACGCGATGCGATCAGCTAATTCATCAGCCTCTTCCAAGTACTGAGTCGTTAGGACGATTGTTGAGCCTTCTGCGACCAACTCGCGAATGGTATCCCACATTTGCGTACGAGTTCGTGGATCAAGACCCGTTGTCGGTTCGTCCAAGAAAATGAGCGCTGGCCGTGAAATCAAGCTAACTGCCAAATCCAAACGGCGACGCATACCACCTGAGAAATTCGAAATCGCCTTATCAGCCGATGCAACCAATGAAAACTTGTTCAATAATTCTTCCGTACGTTCCTTGGCTTCGCGTCGTGACAAGCCATTCAAGCGTGAGAAAATCATCAAGTTTTCGCGAGCAGAAATATCCTCATCAACCGATGCGTATTGACCAGTCAATCCAAACAATGAACGAACGACCTTAGGTTCCTTCTTAACGTCGTGTCCGAAAATTTGAATCGTTCCTGACGTTGGCTTTAGCAACGTCGTCATCATGCGCAGCGTGGTCGTCTTACCCGCTCCGTTTGGTCCAAGCAAACCGAACACCTCACCACGCTTGATATTAAATGACACGTTATCAACCGCCGTTTGCGTGCCAAACATCTTAGTCAATCCTTCAATTTCAACTGCATACTCTTCACTCATGATATTGCCTTCTTGTTTCCAAAATTAATTATCAGGGTACCTGACGAAAATAATAATAAGGTACCCTGATTAATATGTCAACAATTTTGTTCAGGTACCCTGTGTATTTTAGTTCATATTCGTCACGAACCCTGTTATACTGGCATTAGTAGAAAAATTTAAGGACGGCAAGATACATGGCTGATTTGATCGAAAAACACCAATTAGCAGCAAAACTATTTGAATTTACATCACTTCAGCACTTGGCTGATGAACAAGTTGAACGTCACTCACCCGTTTTCCGTGGGCAAAATAAAGTACTGGTTGCATTAAGTGAAGGCGATAATATTTCTCAAAAGGACCTCGCTGAGCGCTTGGACATGAGTGTGCAATCAACAGCTGAATTCGTCGCTAAGCTAGTTAAAAAGGACTTTGTCACTAAGACAAAGTCCCCAACTGATGGTCGTATTCAATTAATTCAGCTCACTGATAAAGGTCGCCATGAAGCCGAAAAGAGCTTATTTTACATCCCTGAGTATCTCGACTATCTAAGCCCTGAAGAATGGACGCAACTCGCAGCGATGCTAGACAAGATGAACGATGGTATCCGTGATAACTTGAAGCTTGATGGTATTCAAAACCTCGGTACCCGAATCATGCTGAGCCAGTTGGATCGCAAGACTGAAATCGACAAGAATGATAAGTAATGAAAACCACGTTGGAAAATCCAACGTGGTTTTGTTGTTTCACATGGAACATGTCAAACGATATCCGCCTTCATCAGTTATCGTTTAATAAATCACTACACCATCTCGTTATACAACAACTAAGCTACGCCAAATTCATTTTCTGCCATTTCATAGGCGTCTATAATTTCTGATTCTGATATAGATTCTCGTTGCCGTAAAACAGATATTACTGCTTCAGAAATCAATTCCTCGCGAGCATAAAGTCGCGCATCCCCAGATGCAAACATATCTTTCAACCAACTGCTCATCTTTTTATTTTGGAAGGTCATTTCAATCACCTGACTAAACTCCTCTTGCGAAAATCCAGTAGGCATAACAACATCAATGAATTCTTCCTTAAAAATTTCGAACATTTCTTTTGCATCATCTTCGATAAAATTATCCATCACTTTTTTCGCTACGGTGCTAGCCGCCAGACCACCAGCTGCAGCTCCAATAAACGTCCCAACAACAGGTATGACACTTCCGACCGCAGCACCCGCTGCAACACCTCCGGCAATTGAGGCAGCTCCAACTACTGAATTTTTAACAAGCTGTCCTACCGAAATTCGACCACGGAGAGAATCAACGATTGATGGACCAAATGTAATTGCAACCACTGCAACACCACCGGCATATTTTCCAACCGCTTCTGGATTAAATCCAACCTGTCTCCCCAGAGTAGTCATAGCTAATTTTGAAGCGTACCTATTTACAACCTCACTCTTGGCTGTCTGAGAAGCAAACACAATAATTCCCGTTGATATTGCCCCGGTTCTAAGGGCCGCATACCCAGCTTGCTTAACGGCTACATTTTGTTCTTGACCGTTCCATCTTGCAACTGCATACTGCATAACAAACGAAATTCCCGCTGCTGGTAACGAAAGTTGTACCGCATTCATTGTATCTACATACAATGATTCAATCGTTCCCGCCTTAACAACGTTCGCATAAAAATTAGTGCTATATGGCCCCTTTTTCACCAACATTTTTGCATCTGCAGGATTGGTATGCCCTGGTACTTTACCATTTTCGATTTTATTACGCATATATTCCAAGGACTTTGCATATTGATCTTTAGGTACTTCAGTAGGCATATCTCCATAACTATATTCGCCATGGTCGAATGCAAGTTTTATGCTATTCGTTCCACCTTTAATTGACGTTTTTACCTGAACTTGATTACCAAAGCTCAATCTATCTACACCGTGTTTGGCATTATCTTGTCCTTTCAAAACTGAATCTGTTAAGTAGCCTCCATCGTGGACACTATTAGCATACTCCGCACCAACACCATACCCACGAGGCCCATTCACCATTTGGTTTGTTTGAATATTATGCAGGTTATAATTTGATACCGTACCAGAAAGAGTGTTTAGCCCACTTGAAATCCGCTTTCCTTCTTCATCGATTTGAATATTTAAATCTGCTTTTCGAGCTTCATTATTTACAAAATCCAACTTAGCTTCCTGACTGATTAAATCATTAGACGATTCTTCAATCTCTGTATTCTCAGCAATCTTATCAAATAACCCTGTATACAAATCACGAGTAAATCCAGATTCAATCAAGTCGTTTAAATTAATCACTAATGATTCAAAATCAACATTTACAAAATAACCAATAGGCGTAGTGAAAATCTTACTTCCGTAGTTAACAGAAAATGTCTCATCATTTTCAATTTCTACATTCCACATACCAGAATATGGAATCCATACTGATTCTACAGTGTCTTGACCAGTTTTTTCATTTATTCCAGTCTGTTGAGAAAACCCCATTCCTCGAGACGTCACTACTGCACCAAACTCTCGTAGTTGCGACTCAATCAAGCTCATAATTGGACTATAAGCTAGAACTTCGCCACCCTGATCATCAAATGAACTCAAAAAATATTCCGCCCGTCCATACGGAATATCATCTCCTTGACATTGGAAGCTATCAGCAATTTTCTCAAAAGAATCATCCAAAGAGTCTAATGTATATGTTGACTGAGCATCACGTGCCAACCACTTTTTGAATTGCCGCTTCCGTTTAGATTCGCCATCATTCATCCCAATAATTGCAAGTATAATGAACACAGTCGTAGCAATCGCAAATAACTTTGGATAAACAATGAAACCCCGAATATAAATCACAATATCTATTAATACCAAAACACCTGCCATCTTGTCGCTAACTTTGTTTGCTATATATAAAATCAAAATGACAAAAAATAAATACCCCATAACTGATCTCCTATACCCACGTTAGTCATAGTTCTTGTATCCACACAACATCGCAAACTCAGCAAATATCTACACAAAAGCAATCGATATCTAGGAACTAAAAACATTTAATATCAATCCACAAAATTGGGAACAATATTGTGGTTTAAAAGCACAAATTAATATACCAATCCAAACTGAAAATTTCCCCACAGAATTACACACAAATCGTACCACCGAAGGAGTTTCCCTTACCAATAAAAACACTTTTTCACAGCTTCGTAGCACCAGCGCTTCACCATGAAAATTTTGCGCCACCAAAATCGCCTTTTCGATACATCATTTCAATCACCTCGTCTTACTTGATGACACAAGTATAGGAATTGCGTGCGAAATTATTTGTCGTTTAATCAAAAAGAGCCAAACGACTTTCAAATCGCTTGGCTCTACTGATTGATTCATTTTGGCAGGTGATTTTAGCATGAAAACCAATAATTACTAGACTACCATTTATTTTTTTCGTCATTATAATGATAGATATACCAACGGAAGGAGAGACATTTACAACTGAATATTACCAATGTTGTCGTGAACAGATTATATAAAGCAGACTGAGAATGTCGGAGGTTTTTTGACCTCCGACGTGACCAAGTCGCCCTTATCAGGTGCGTCTTTGGTCTAAAACGCCTGACTGAAGTCAGGTGTTTTAGACCAACAGCTGCTGTGACAAATCAAGGAGCATACTGATGAACGAAAATATTTACACACAACTTGTCGCTGATTTTGCTGCAGCTAACGGCTTCACCTTTTACCAAGGTGCGCAAGCTAGCCCAGCACTCATTCGCAACTGGGAAAACGGTTCGCTGAAGATCCACTTTGTTTCCTATGGGAATGATGGTCAAACTGCAAGCTGGCATTTCATTAACGAGGGGTTCAGCCATCCAGTTTCTCACAAGGGCACTGGTATTGATGAATTAACTGATTGGATCAACAATACAATCACACCTCAACTTGCTTAAAGATTCACGGAAGCGGTCAAACTTGACCACTTTCCCCAAACATATGGTAAAATCACCTGCCGTTTTTAAAACGATACATATTCGCCAACGTTCCACGTGAAACATTGGCACCTAAATTGACATACATATAACAAATCAGCCATCCCCCAACACAAGTTGGGAGATGGCTGATTTTTCATTATTTAAGCGTCTTATTTAACCATTCAAACATGACAGTCAGTCGCGCATCGCGTAAGTTCGGTAACCCATTACGCGATACACCGTGCCATGATTGCGGGAAACGTACCATTTCAACCGGCGTATCCGTTAACGTCTTCACCGCCGTGAAATACATTTCCGTTTGCGCAATTGGTGTCCGTAAATCATATTCACCATGCATCATTAGTAGTGGTGTTTTAACCGCTCCAGCGTACGTAATTGGCGAGCGCTTAATCAATTCTGCTCGACCAGCTTCCGTATATGGCGTTGTCCCCATTTCGTCAGCGACAAAGTTATACCCAATGTCACTGGCACCTGTTAGATGTAGCCACTCTGTTACTGGTCGTTGTGAAACAGCCGCTTGGAATCGATCAGTATGACCAATGGCCCAAGTCGTCATAAAGCCACCATACGACCCACCAATAATGATTTGTCGGGTCGCATCAATCTTATCCGCATAACGTTTAATAGCCCTATCTAAGCCCGCTAATACATCCCGATAATCTTGTTCACCATAATGGTTTACTACTGCATTGATAAACGCTTGGCCGTATGTTGTTGAACCATGCGGATTCGTAAAGACAACGTTGTAGCCCGCTTCCGCAAAGCGTTGGAATTCCCAGAAGAACGCATCCCCATAAGCGCCATGAGGACCACCGTGAACATATAGCACAACTGGTGCTGGCTCCTCTGAATGCGCTGGTAAGAACCACCCATCCACATCCGAACCGTCTTCACTAGCAAACGTGAATTTTTCAGCTGCCGTAAACGACAACGTCGGATTAGCATCATAACGCACCGTTTGTTCATGCGTGTCTAAATCGACTGTAATCAAACTGCTTGGGTGACGCGTATCTTGTTGCGCAATCACCAATTCACGATCAACAATCGTAAAATCAGTTAGCAGTTGCGGCTCATCAAGCAGTCGCGTAATCTTGCCAGCTACCGTTCCTTGATATAGACGCGTGTGTCCGTGGTAGCCAGTTTCAAAGATGTACGTTTCTGAATCCAACCAACGCACATGGCGTCCTTGCCCCTGCACGATGACATCAGAATTGGGTTCTGCCAACAATTCTTCGTCATCAAAAGCCAATCGTACTTGATGACCATCATAATAATGCAGGCTTACTGCACGTCGATTAGGATATTGATTATCGTTGCCAAGAACCAAAATTTGCGTTGCATCTGGTGCAATTGTCGCTTCATAAACCTGTGCCAAATTCGTGGGCACTGTGGTTTGCGTCTTAGTTTCAAAATCAATCGTGCGTAATTCTGAACGATATTCGTGAGCGTCCTCATCATTCGTTTGCACAATAATGACCGCCTGCGTATCAGTCGCATCTGCAACCTTAACCGGCAACGAGAACGTGCCCAATAAACGCGTCACCCCTGAAGCCGTGGCTTGATAAATCTCAAAGCGACGTTGCTCATCAATAAAGCCCACGCCGTCATCTTTATAATGGCGCTTCGTATAATATCGCACCGTTGGTCGCTCACTGACGGCATTAAACGATGCTTGTGTTTCAACTTGAACAGCAAACACAACACCCGCCCCATCAGGTGTTGGCACAAAACTCGTGATGGAATCACTTTGATGCGTTAATTGCACCGTTTCGCCAGCAACAGAACGGCGGTATAGTTGCCCATCATGCTGATAGAAAATAGCCTGTGTCGTTCCTTGCAAATCGGTTGCGTCATTCACCAACGTGGTCGTATCCGTCTCATTCACAACCACCACATTCGTTTGATAACGATTCCCAATTTCGTCCGCGACACTTTCCGTCGCATATAGCGTTTGACCAACAATCGTTGGACGTGCGATTCCCCTGATGTTTCCTAGTGCTGTTACCATTCAAATCCCCCTCGATTTTTTGATTAGTTTGATGATGCAGATGACGCGTCGCTAGCCGTATCGGCCGTCACAACCGTAGCCTTAGGGGCACCCTTCCAAGCTGCGATTTCCGTACCGTTGTTGTGGTCGTTGATGTATTGCCCAACTTCCTTCGTTTGGTATGACTTTACCAAAGCCTTAATATACCACTTCTTAGCATCGTCATGACGCGCTGCAATAATGTTCACCCATTGGTGTGATTGCTTGTTGTTTGCATTCCAAACGTAGATGGCTGAGTTCGGGTTGCGACCAGCTGCTTCAACGAATGTAGCTGAAATAACGGCGGCATCAACTGAATTCAAGCTAGCCAACGTTTGATCCGCTGCCAATTCCTTCACGTGCAAATTCTTAGAACTTGAAACGATGTCACGAACAGTTGGGCTTGTGACACCTGCCTTAATCTTAATCAAGCCAGCTGCTTGCAACAAGAACAAGGCACGCGCTTCATTGGTTGGGTCATTAGCAACCGCAATCGTCCCACCGTCTGGAATGTCCTTCACTGACTTGTACTTATCTGAGTACAAGCGACCAGGTCCCAAAACCGTCTCACCAACTGGTTGCAAGTCTGCCTTGTGCGCCTTATTCCAATCTGACAAGAAAGCGTAGTGTTGGAAGGCATTTGCATCAATATTGCCTTGCTTCAAAGCCGCGTTTGGTTGGTTGAAGTCCGTAAAGGTAATCAACTTAATCTTGATACCGCGCTTCTCACCATTCTTCTTAACAATGTTCCAAACGGCTTGATCCGTCTTAGATGGTGAATTGATTCCCACCTTCACCGTCTTCAATTCCTTTGCTGATGCCACAACTGATGTTGCTGGGATAACTGCGCCGGCCACTGCCAATGTCAAAACTGCACTTGTAATAATCTTCTTGCTCATAATTTCCACTCTCCGTTTAAACCCAATTTATTAACCTATCTTTGATGGCTGTTTATTTGGCCGAATAAACAAAAAACCGGGGACCGTGTCTTATGACACAATCCCCGGGACGAAATGACTCGTGTTACCACCCAGTTTTCTTATTCAGTCACCCGAATAAGCTTACACGTACGCCTTCAAGCCGGACTAGTCGACAGCCGCCGGAAATACGTTGGCGCTATAACGGGCGCACCCGGTAACCACTTACAGAACCTGCTCGCAGTCACACACTAACTCAGAGACCATTTTCACGATTTGCCAATCACTAGCTTTCACCAAACGCTAGCTCTCTGCAGATTTTTCAATCGCTACTACATCTCGTCTTCGTTGATGTGATTATGATATGCTCATACTTTTAATTTGTCAACAACTTTTATAATTATTTTCTAATCTAACAAAAATAGGGTGCTCAGCAACTGCCGAGCACCCTACTAAGTTTAATCTATCAAGCCATGCTGCTTCAAATAATCACGGGCAACATCCCCAGCCTTTTTATGCTGAACCGTTACTTCATAATTCATTTGAATCATATCATCTTCTGAAATCTTACCAGCCAACTTATTCAAGCTCTTCTTAATGCTTGGATACTTCTGCAATGTCGCATCGTTAACCAACGGTGCACCTTGGTAAGGTGGGAAGAATCGCTTATCGTCTTTCAACGACACCAAATCATCCTGCTTCAATTGCGGATCAGTCGTATAAGCATCCGTTACATCAACTTGCTTATTGGCAACCGCCTCATAACGCAAACTTGATTCCATCGTGACGACCTTACTGAAGTTCAAGTCGTACGCCTTTTGCAAACCAGGATAACCATCGGACAACTTGGCGAAATCCGGGTCGAACCCAGCTGCAAATTGGGCATCAACCTTCTTCAAATCAGACGTCGTTTTCAAATCGTACTTCTTAGCATCCGCCTTACGGACCGCCAAAGCGTACGTGTTTTGATACTTCATCGGTTGCAAATAATCCAAGTTATTCTGTTGCTTCAACAGCTTCTTACCACGCTCATAAGCCGTGACGGGGTCATGTGGAATATGACCATCTGTCTTAACCAATGATTGCAAAACCGTTCCGGTAAACTCAGGATAAATATCAACCTGACCACTCTTCAACGCCTTATACAAGAAGGTTGTCCCACCAAAATTAGGCTTTAGTTGCACCTTCAAACGTGGATTATCTTCCTGAATCAAATCCTTGTACATGTTAATTAGAATTTCAGGCTCACCACCTAATTTTCCAGCAATCGTAATCGTACCGGCTGGTTGGACAATCGCACGATAACCGGCAACGCCACCAAATATTACAATCAAACTCGCAATCACAATGCCGATGCGCTTTAGTGACAGCTTACTTAGTAGCTTAATGCCCCAAGAAAAGACCAACGCTAACAAGGCTGACAAAATGGCACCCAACAACAATTCAGCGTTGTTATTGGTTTGAATGCCCAACATGATGAAGGTTCCTAAACCACCGCCACCAATCAACGCCGCCAAGGTTGCGGTTCCGATAATCATTACCATCGCAATGCGTAACCCTGACATAATCATTGGCATCGCTAGTGGTAACTGAACGCGGAACAGCTTGAATCGCTTAGATAGTCCAAACGCATCAGCTGCTTCCAATAATGTTGGATCAATCCCTGTCAAACCGGCATAAGCGTTTTGAAAAATTGGCATAATCGCATACAACACCAACGCAATGACTGACGGCACGATACCGATACCCACAAACGGAATTAACGCCCCTAGAATTGCCAAACTCGGAATCGTTTGAATGACCCCGGCAATTTGGAGCACCCACTCACCAGCACGGCGATGATTCATCAAACCGATAGCCAGTGGCAGGGCAATGATTGCTGCAATCACAATCGCTAGCAAAGAAAGCAGTACGTGTTCACGCAGCGCCGTCAATATATCGCCAGATTGTGTTGTCAGCATGTGTAACATATCTGCTAACATCCCCACACTCTACTTTCTCTAAAACGCAGCCAAATACTGCAACAAATCTTGCACCGTTAACTTGGTTGTCCCATTAATGACCACAGCTGAATGATTAACCAATTGCTTCGATAATTCAGCCAAGTAATCGGTTGCTTGTAGCTGTGGCTCGTCACCTATTTCGGTGATTGGTTCACCAAAACCAGCATCCAAAATGGCTTGAATCATGGTTGCTGGACGCTCGCTAAACATTGCTTCGACCAGCTCATTTGCTGGGTGCGTCGTGACTTCCGTTGGTGTGCCAACTTGTTGCAAAACGCCATCATACATCACACCAATGCGGTTTCCTAGGCGCGTTGCTTCACTCATATCGTGCGTCACAAAAAGAATGGTGGTGTGCAAATCTGCGTGCAATTCCAACACCAAATCTTGTAGAGAACGACGTGACAATGGATCCAAAGCACTAAACGGCTCATCCATCAAAATGATATCTGGCTTTGACGCCAACGCACGGACAATCCCAACACGTTGCTGTTCACCGCCTGAAAGCTCGTTTGGCATGCGGTTCGCATATTGTTCTGCTGGCAGCCCGACTCGATTCAACAATTCGTATACGCGTTGTTGACGCTGTTCTAGCGGTACGCCAGCTGCTTCCAACTGAATACCGGCATTTTGAAAAATCGTCATATTCGGGAACAAAGCCGAGTTTTGGGGCACATAGCCAATCCCACGACGCAGTTCAACCAAGTCGTAGTCAATCGCACGCTTACCACGTACGTACGTATCACCGTCAGTCGGCTCAACCAATCGGTTAATCATCTTCATTGACGTGGTTTTCCCACTACCACTTGGGCCAACTAAGACAAATAATTCACCGTCAGCAATATCCAACGTTAGGTTCGAGACCGCTGGCTTACCTTGATAAATTTTCGAGATATTGCGAAATTCAATCACGTCTCTCACCATTCCTTACTTTTTGTTATCGTTGCCATATTAACGCCATTTGCCCAGATTAGCCAGACACTAGTCCGAAAAACAGAAAGCCTGAAACTTAATTTCAGGCTCTCCATCTATTTTGCTTCAGAAATTGCCGTCTTTACTTCTGCGACCGTACGAATTTTCCCTAAGCGTGGGAAAATCACCTCTACCGAAGCGTTGTGACCTTGCTCCGTACGATCCGTCATAGCTTCTGGCACAAACACGAGGTTGTAGCCACGTTGGGCTGCTTCACGGGCTGTTGTATCAACGCCAATTGATGTCGCAATACCCGTCAAAATAATCGTGTCAATGCCACGGCGACGCAATTGCACATCCAAATCAGTGCCATAAAATGCACCCCAGTTGTGCTTGTTCACAACAATCACGTTCTCAGCTGTTTCGTCAGCCGCAATATCCAATGACAGGTGGGTTGCCTCAGCTGACAATGGTTGCGCTGGTGTGTATGGTGCATCGGTCACAGGATTAAATCCTTCTGCGCCATCATTCTTAACACGTACCAACACAATTTGAGCTGCCGTATTCTTCAAAGCTGACGCCAACTCGTTGTTGCGTGCCACCAATTGTTCCGGTGTATTTGGGGTTGCTTCACCCTTAAACACAATCCCATCTTGTACGTCAATCACAACCAAAGCTGTGCGTGCCAAATCAAGTGCCAAGTCCATCTCAAAACCTCATCTCATGCTTTCGTATTAGTGAACTAAGCTTACACCAGTTTGATTTAGTCCGGCAACTTTCGATATTCCGTTCCACGTGAAACATCATTTAAATGTGCCCGGCGACGTGCCGTTTTTTCTGCCTCCGCTAATTCTTCCTCACTGAACAATCCCAACAAGAAACGGCGACGATAATCAAGTGATTCTTGTTGTTCAACGATGCGTTCCTCAATCTCAACCAATGACTCAGCTGCTTCTTGAACTGCCGTTTTGGCTGGTTCCTTTGATGCCTTGGAACTGAAAATTTCTGGATGTTCATCCACAAATTTGCGTGCTAAAGCATCATTCTGCTGCGCACGATTCCACAATTGACCAATTTTGAGATTGTTGGCCATTGCGCCATAAGCACCAGCAGCAGGGTGGTGCCCCCGCGAACTGCTGACTGCCATCATCAATCCTAACGTTGACGTCTTCTGAATCTTCTCTACATCAATCACACCCATTACGAGTACCATCCTAAAAATATTTTTGCATAGCAAAAACGACACCTACAAAACCAGTAGGTGCCGTTATCATTAGCACCTATCCGTTACCAGTGGAGCACCTTGCATTGCTGTAGGTTGCTGTCGGGTCATCGTGTGGTATCACTCGCCGAACTCTTGATAGGTTATCGTATTCGTATGTGGCTTTAGAATACATGATTGCCATTTTTCCGTCAACACTTTTGTTTGGCAGCTGTGGTAAACTGACACCAAAAGCATCTGGAGGAACCAATTATGAAAGTATCCGTAACGCTTGATAATCAAGGCTTGTTGCCTGATAAGTATGCCAAGTTTGCACCAGCGGAATATCGTTTAGAAGATAATCCCGTTGTTAATTTTCCAATCGCCGTTAGCGACGTGCCAGCCGGTACTGAAACACTCGCGATTGCATTCATTGATTATGACGCAATCCCAGTTGGGGGATTCCCTTGGATTCACTGGACAGTCGCAAACCTCCCTGTGGGTGATGTACCAGAAAACCTAGCGACATCTGACGCGCCATTTGTCCCTGGTACGAACTCAATGTACAGTATTTTCAAGCACAGTAAGCCTGAAATTACGCAATCATACATTGGTCCAATGCCACCTGATCAAACACACGATTACACATTAACGGTTTACGCCGTTGATACAACGCTAGATTTGACGCCCGGCTATTTCTTTAACGAACTTCGTAAAGACTTAGTCGGTCACGTTTTGGCAGAAGCCAGTGTCGAATTGCCAGCTCGAAGCGAATAACGAAAAACGGCTGTTGCTCAATATATGAGCAACAGCCGTTTTAATTATTAAATTCCAAAAATCACCAGCAAAATTGCTGCCATGACGAAGTTCACAACCATGAACAACTTCATGAATGACTTAGATGAGTCTGGTTCAATTTGACGGAACACACGGAATCCAATCAAGTTGGCCATTGATGCAACCACCGTTCCCAATCCACCGATGTTTGATCCAATAAATAATTCACGCGCATGATCGGTGAATGTTGAAATCAAAATCGTTGATGGCACGTTTGAGATGAATTGACTCAAGAAGAACGTTCCGAATAGGACGTGTGACTTGGTGTCAAACAACGAGCTGACCAATTCACGGATAACTTCAATGTGCGCCAAATTATTCGTCGCAATGAAGAAGAAAAAGAACGTGACTAGCAAGCCAAAGTCGACCATCTTGAACATTGAGCGGTTGTAAATGAAAAACGCAACCAGAATCAATGGCACAACAACGTTAAATGGCGTCCAGCCGAAGATTGTAGCAACCAAGATAAGCCCGGTAATCGCCAAAAATACAAGTGAGCCATGATTTAGCTTATCAGCTGGCTTCAACTTGATTTCCAACGGCGTCGCACGTACGAATCGCGTAATGATGAACATCAAAACCAATGAAGCCAACGTCAATGACACTGACCACTTGAAGAATTGTCCGACGCTAACGTGATAGAACCCGTACATGTACAAGTTTTGTGACTTACCAAACGGGAATAAGATAGCCCCTGAATTGGCCGCCATAATAACCAACGTTGACCCGATAATCTTCAATCGAACTGACAGATCCTTGGCCAATCGTAGATAGATTGGCATCAACGTCAAAATGGCAATATCGTTTGATAGGAACATCGCTCCGAAGAACGATAGGAATGTGACAGAAGTCATCAGCGTTCGCGCATGGTGACTACGGCTGACCAACCAAACTGAGACAGCGTGCAACACGCCTGCTCGTTCCAAAAAGCCAACCCAAATCATCATCGACATCAAACTGAAAATAGTATGCCAATTAACAGCCCCGAAATCAGGTGTTACAAAGAAAGACGTCCCAACAGCAAGTAACATACTAACCGTGAACATGACGTCATCTTTTAGATACGTAAATACACGCTTAATCATTTGCTTGCTTCGCTTTCTCTTCTAATACTTTTCCGTTCGCATTTGCTAGCCGAATCATTTCATATGCTTTCGCTGCCATAAGTGCTGTTAGGCCTGCGGAAATTACCATCGCAGGAACCATAGCAACTGCCAAGCTCCCCGTCGTTAATTGACGGTCAGCTTGTGTGTGATGTGACATGATGTCATCTCCTCCAAATAGAAAAACTCAACTTATCTATTATCAAGAAATCTTAACGATTTAGCAAACATTGAAATGTAACATAAAACCCCGCGAAACATAGGTTTCGCGGGGTTAATTGTTTAAAGTCGTACAAGGACAAATGTCTGTTTATTAATATCCGGTCATTGCCGAACTTCACTTGTAACTAACGCATAAAAAGTTAGGAATAACGCCGTAATAATCTTTACAATTATTATGTCTCAAATACGCTACTTGCCAACAAAATTCATTAGCCAATCAGCACCGTAAAGCATCCCCAAACTATACGCAAGTATTGAAAGTGG
Source organism: Weissella confusa (assembly GCA_041871065.1). NCBI lineage: Bacteria > Bacillati > Bacillota > Bacilli > Lactobacillales > Lactobacillaceae > Weissella > Weissella confusa. The sequence continues at coordinate 2,269,331 of CP168942.1, forward strand.
CTTTCCGAGCAAAATGATCAATGTAAATTCTCGCCAAGTCATTTTCGTCAAACTAGTCAAAAGAACCAATGCATCGTCCGGTGCGACTGGTGCAAAAATAAGCAGCGCAAACGTAATGTGCCAGCCTTTTGAATCCAATCGATGCATGTATTTGTCCAAGGTCGCCTCACTGACAAAAATATCAATGATGCGGTGACCAAAGCGCCTTCCTAAGGCAAACAGTGCCAGAGATCCTAATACAATACCAATATAATTGTACAAGAATCCCCACCAAGGCCCGAACATCAACACACCGGCAGCTAACGATACACCACCTGGTAACACTGGAATGACCACTTGGATAATCTGAATCAAAATAAAAACAATTGGCGCCAAAATTCCGTATCCTTTTAGCAATTCAATTAAGACTTTTGAATTACTAAAAGCGCCCATCTGATAAAGTTTAAAAATCGCCCAAATCGTTAGTAAGATACCAATAACTGACAGGCCCTTTAAAATCCATTTTACGTGATATACCTTCATGACCTTCCCCCCAGAATTAAATTAAACCATGTTTTCGTGGCTTTTTCATGACTCAGTTTCCATTATTCGATTATCAGCCATTCTTTCATCAGAAATATGGGGTATACTGCAAGTAATCAATCGAAAAGTATAACAACGTTACCTTTGGGGGAGGATAAATCAATGTTAGCTGTTCTAAATTTTAAAAACTTAGTGGATTTTGAACTTCAAAAGCAATTTCTAAGCGATTTGGATAATGCCGAAGTTCAAGTTGACTTAAAAATCGCGCCAACGCTGCCTGTTGATAATGACCACGATAAGTTTGAAGTCATTAGTCAAAATTTGACGATTAAAGAACGTACTGTGGGTGAAATTTCACCTAGTGTCTTGCGTTCACTTGGTATCACGACGAGTTTCATCGGCCACTTGGAACGTCGTAAGTCACTTAACGAAGGCTTGCTAATCGTTCGCAAGCGTCTCGAAAACGCTTTGGAAAATGATATTAAGCCAATCATTTCAGTCGGCCAATACAGTAATTTGGAAATGGTCACTGAAGAACTAGATATTTTGCTTTTGGATCAAAAGATTACGAAGCCAATCATCATCGCGTATGAATCATTGGCTTCTACCGAAATGGGTCGCGCCCTTTATTCAATCGATGAAATTCGCGACGTCCACAACACCATTCGTGCTTTCATGAAAAGCAATTACCCAGCCATTGATTACCAATTGATTCTGGGTGGTCACATGGATGAAGTTGGTTCACCAATTGCCAGTGCCATCGGTTATGACGGTGTCCTAATTGGTGATCGTTACCACACACTCGAAGCATTCCAACCCGTGTTGGATGTGCTAAACAACCTCAGCCGATAAAAATAAAAACCAGGATGCGCAGACATCCTGGTTTTTATTTTTTAGAGAGAGTATTGAGTGAGTAGAAATATTTGAAAATATTTCCCGTAACAAAATCATCTGTGCAGATTCACTTGTGATCACACAATTATCGCCTTCGCAGATAGGCACCATTGTCATTCACTTGAATTTGAACAAACCCCAAAAAGTCACTGACTTTAATTGTTTGGTTACAAGTTTGGCTCCCGCAGAAGAGCACGCTTGAACAACTGGCAAAGATAATATAGCGTCCCTTTTCTCTTGCACATCATTTCTATTACGCTATTTATAATAACGGCTCCCCGTGAGGTTTGCTTGTTATTTTTTTGTTTTTTTTAACAATAAAAAAAACGTTTTAGTTTGCAGGGAACCGTAGCTTAACACCACGCTCTTTTTCAAACTTTTCTGCCTTCAACTCGCTTAAGCGACGACGCAATTGTTCAAAGTCTAATGACGTTGGCATCGTTGGCCAGATAAACGTATTTTCTTCTGGAATCTGCGCATGATTAATGTCAGAAATCAAAATATCGGTATCATCATCGATGAATTCAGATACTTCGACGTTCATGGCTCGTAATCCGAGCAACATATCGGTCAAAATGGCCTCAAGCCCAAATTGATAGTTAATATCAATCGCAACCTTAATCTTTGGAAAAACACGGTGCATATCAAACACCGATGCAAAGCCAACGTACAAAATTTCAAAATACGCATTTCGCGCTGCCGTCACATCAAGATGACGACGCTCCGCAATATCATCAATCAGGTTCAACGTAAAATCAGCCATTAGTGGGAATTGTTCATACGCTGCATCGAAACGCACTACCATTTGACGATCATCACTTGTCGGACTAACCACCGCCCCAATCAACGTACCGAAGAACACTTCTCGAATAAGATCGCGTTCACGTGCCGTTAATTGATAACCGAAGAAGTCATCATAATGACGGTCAACCAAGCGAATAAATCCTTCAATCATCCCCGCTGCTGATGGCGTCAAATTTTCATATCGGCCAACTTCGTAACCAACGTCAATTGAGAATAACGCAATCAGTGCGTAACGCGCCTCACGATGTAATTGTTCATCTGTAATGTCCGGCACGCGCAACTTCACTTGCTGTTCAAAATATGCAATGAGGCGTTGTGACTTGTCGTTTAGCTGGTCATTTGGCAACAACAAATCATCAATTGCATCATCTTCCACAAAATGCCCTAATTGTAGGCGTTCAAGCCAAATCGCAGTTGAAAATCGCAACGCAATACGCTTACTCTGACGAATTTTGGTCTCTTCAGGTGAAATGATTTTAATAATCGCTTTAATCGCTTGATTTGATAACGCCAACTCTTCATCCGAAAACGGAAAAATGCGATCCGCAAAGTACTTTACGAAGAGGCGGAAGTACACTGCGCGTATTTCTGCTTCATTCCCAGCCAAGGTATAATCCTGCGTAATTTTAATACCGTGCTGTTCAAAGAATTCGTCGAGTTGCAACTTTCCATTACGCGCTGAAGAAACTGTCGTTAAATTGCGAACAGCAAAATCTTCATAAGAATGCATCGTTTCGTTAAACGTCTCGCGCATCAATTGCCATGGAATTGATTGACGCATGTAATGCAATGCAAAGACGTTCGAATCCACGTTGCGATTCCGCGTTAACTCAATCATTTTTTCATCTGCTGACAACCTGAAAAACGATGGTTCCTCACCGTAAAACTCCTGCATATCGTCAACTAAGCCACGAATTGTCGACAGCACCATATACTTTGACCAGTCAAAGTATTCTTGGACCATCTTAAGCGGCAATTTAATCTCCGGCCGCGAAACCAAGTAGCGTAATAACTCTACTTTTTGGCGGTCCTTTTTCTCAATCATCCACTCCATATTTTCTCACCCTAAAAAAATTCGTTATTAACTAAATATACAACCTCTGACATCGAATGTCATTTAATCCTCCTAAATAAAAAACTGTTCACGCGAAGATGAACAGTTTTGTGGAGTAAATTTACTTAACTTTGTGAGTTAGCATAAATGCCGGGACAATCATCAAGACAACAAAGACCGTGCCCCAGGCAAATGCATATTGGTATGCACCCAACAATTGAGCTGTTTGAACAATGTGATGTGCACTAACAAAGCCGGCAACCAACGTGGCTAGGACAGCTGAACCAAAAGCTGATCCAACTTGTTGAAACAAGTTAGACCCCAATGATGCCTTACCGGAATCAGCACGTTCGATGCCAACATATGCATCAGCTTGAATGGCTGACTTAACCGCCGCACCACCGACACCACGAACAAACATCACAACGGCGATTAACCAGTAAGCCGTCTTGGCATCAAAAAATACAAATGGCAACGTACTAATAATAGTAAGTACTGTACCCACAATGACAACCGAACGAGCACCAAGCGTATCAATTAGCTTACCAATTGTTCCACGTGAAACTAGCATACCGACACTCTGTGGAATGAGTGATACCGCAGCCATAATGACGCTTTCGCCACGAACATCTTGGAAAAAGAGGGGCAACAAAATCATTGGGCCGCTAGTGATAAAGCCGGCTAGTAGGTTTCCTAGCATGGCACCTGAAAAATTGCGGTGCTTGAAAAGACGAAGGGGCAACACTGCCGTATTTGGATAACGCCAAGCATACAACAAGTACCCGATTAAAATAACGATTGTCACCGCACCAAAGCCAACCGTTAGATGGTTGTTAAACGATCCGGTCGTGCTGGCTTGCACCGTACCATAAACAAACGTTACTGAAAGTGCGACTAACAGTCCAACACCAAAGCCATCAAAAGTAGCAGATGGATTTTTAGGCGCAATCGCTGGCACCTTCTTATATAGCATCAATGCTGAGATTAAAACAATTGGCACATTAATGAAGAAAATCCAGCGCCATGAAATCAATTGGACAATCAATCCACCGATAATTGGTCCGGCCATTGGACCTAATGTCATAGGTACACCGATAATCGACATCACGCGACCCATTTTGTCACCGCCAAATAAATCAACTAGCAGCGTGAACATAACCGGCATAATCATACCAGCCGCAAATCCTTGCACAATGCGCAATGCAATCAACATTTCAACATTACCTGATAGGCCAGCAAGCAGTGACGCAACACCAAATGCGATTTCTGACCAGAAATAGACCATCTTGCCGGAAAAACGATCAACTAGCCAACTTGAAAATGGCACGGCAGCACCCATCGCTAGAATAAAGCCAGTAACTGTCCACTGAATCAGTGCCAGGCTGGTACCAAAATCAATGCGCAGTTGATTAACAGCAATATTCACCATCGTTGAGTCCAACATAGGCGCCATCGCACCAAGGACTAGCAACCACGCAATGCTAACCAAATTAGCCGGTAGCGGTTCAGCTTGCATCGTCTTTGAATGGAACATATAGATAAAACCTCGTTAAATTGTTATGAGCAAGAATCGTCGATTTATTCAACTCTTCTTTTTGTTTCCTTGTCAACAAAATAAGAGCGATAAAAAAACTGCAACTCGTTTAAAACCAGTTGCAGCTCACGTCATTATTCTTTTGTTTTCGCTATTTCTGCATCCAAAAATTGGCTGTAGGTTTGGGCAAACGCAATCATCTTATCAATGTCTGCTGAGCTCACCGCATCGAACACCGGCTTGTCCCGATCGAAAAATTTATTGTTCAACGACTCATGAACTTCATTCACTTCGCGCCCCTTGTCGGTCAGCGTAAAGTAACGTTCTTTTTTGTTTTCAGGCTTCTTATAATCAGTAATTAGCCCTTTTTCAATCATCTTATTCGTTATTTTTGTAATTGCACCACGCGTCATATCAGAATATTCCGCCAATTTTGTGACGTTTGCATCGTCTGGATGATTCGCAATGAACTCTAGTGTCTCCACTTCTGGGTGACGATAATCAGCAAGTTTTTCACTCATCTTCGATTGATTCAATCCGACTAACTTGCTCATTAATGACATATAACTCTGAATGAAAACGCGTTGTTGGTCCATAACAAAACCCTCCTATACTACTTTCATTATAGGTGGGTTTTGTTTCCGCATCAACAAACATCTGCCAAATAATGGCTATCATTTTGGTTTTCATCGTTCCTGCTGTAAACTTGAACACAGTAATTTTCAATTAACGTAGGAGAAAAGATTTATGAAATACGTTGCAATTGTGGGTAGTAACAGCAAGAACTCATTAAACCGTGTCTTAGCTAACTTTTTGACCAAGCGTTATGGTTCTGATGACCTATCAATTGATGTTCTTTCTATCAATAACTTGCCATTTTACAGTGTGGATGATGAACTGACGCCTTCACCAGAAGTTGTCGCGTTCAAGCAAGCTGTTAAAGAGGCCGATGGTGTCATCTGGTTGACGCCTGAGTACAACCACTCAATTCCAGGGGTCCTAAAGAACGCCATCGACTGGTTGTCACGTGTCGACAAGGTCATGATCAACAAGCCATCATTAATCATGGGTACCACACCTGGATTTTTGGGAACAGTTTATGCGCAAATGCACTTGCGCGATATTTTGTTTGCCCTACAGTCACCCGTTTTGATGGGTAATGATACGCTAGTTGGTGCCGGTCACCAAAAGTTGAGTGGCGCAGATGACGTCACTGATGAAAGTACAATTGCCTGGTTGGATACGGTCATGCCAAACTTTAAGGCATTCGTCGAATCTCACTAAAACAAATGGGCAGGGATACCAAAATTGGTAGCCCTGCCCATTTTTGTTTCACATGAACCAGTGTTATTAATGATTAGTTTGTAGCACGTAAATGAAGCCGATGAAGACAACTGCTAGTGCATACATAATTGGGTGAACCTTCTTGCCACGACCAGTAACGATCATCAAGAATGGGTACACGATAAATCCAATGGCAATTCCATCTGAAATTGAGTAAGCCAATGGCATCCCAATAACTGTCAAGAATGACGCAGCAGCAATTGGGAAATCTTCCCAGTTAACAGCAGCAAGATTTCCAGCCATCAACACACCTACTACAATCAAAGCTGGGGCCGTCACGTGAGACGTCACAACCACCAACAATGGTGAGAAGAACAATGCCAACAAGAAGAAGAATCCTGTAAACACTGATGTCATTCCTGAACGACCACCAACAGCAATTCCAGTTGATGATTCAACGAACGCCGTTGTAGGTGACGTTCCCAACAAGGCACCACCCAGCATTCCGATTGAGTCAGCCATCAAAGCCTTACCAGCACGTGGCAATTCGTTGTTGACCAAGAACCCACCAGAGCGAGCGATTCCAACCAATGAGCCAGCCGTGTCAAAGAATGCCACGAGCAAGAACGTTAGAATAACCGGAATCATCTGCATTGTGAACACGTCATGCAAACCGAAGATGGCTTGTCCAAACGTCGGTGCCAAACTTGGCACACCAGCAACAATACCAGATGGTGCAGGAATCAAACCTGTTACCAATCCAACGATTGATGTAATCACGATACCAATAAAGATGGCACCTGGAATCTTACGTGCGAACAACGCAAAACTGACCAAGACACCGAAAATCATTAGCATCACTTGTGGATTACTCCAGTCACCCCAACCAATAATCGTTGACTTGTTGGCCGCGACAATCCCACCGTCGACCATTCCGATCATGGCAATAAACAAACCGATACCACCCGCAATAGCAGCCTTCAAATCAGCTGGAATGGCGTTGATAATCGTTTCGCGAATGCGGAGAACTGTCAAAATCCAGAAAATAACACCGGCGACGAATACGCCTGCCAATGCCGTTTGCCATTTAACGCCCATTCCGATTACCACACTGTAAGCAAAGAAGGCGTTCACACCAAGTCCCGGTGCAATGGCGAAAGGATAACGTGCAACGGCACCCATAAAGATGGTTGCAATCGCTGCGATTAATCCAGTTGCCGTAAACACGGCCCCTTTATCCATCCCCGCAGCACCCAAAACAGATGGGTTAACGAAGAGAATGTAGGCCATTGAAACGAACGTTGTCGCACCGGCCAAAAATTCCGTGCGCATCGTCGTCCCAAGTTCAGACAACTTGAAGTAGCGTTCAAACATGAAGCAAAACTCCTTATAAAATGTATTCACTTTTCTAAAAACAACTTAACTATTGTCGCACATTAAAACGATTAACACAAAGGTTTTGCAAACAATAAATAAAAAGAGGCCGAAAACGACCTCTAAACACGAACATTATCTCTATTTTTCCGAACGTTAACGATTTCCGAATTGCTTCGTTGGAATAAATCCGAATACAAAGCTCACAATATCGAAAATAATCGCAACGATACTCCAAAGCACAACGTGTTCAACACCAGTGTCACGCACGCGACGCACAATTAGTGACCACATTGGAATAATAATCAATGCACCAAATACAACTGTGGCGATACCAAACGGCGCCGTCCACCAGTGACTACTTTGTGTCCCTGCTAGCATTCCAAGAACCGCCACAATCACAATGTTGATAATGTATGGCCACCAAAACTCTGATCGCGTTGAACGTCCTGAAAAGTTAAAATAGTTACGCCAAAAAGCGCCATAAGCACCCATAATTAAGTCCCCCTATATAATAATTTCTCCACTTGTAACATTATTGTAACATAACCTCGTCAATTAACCTTCTAAAAAGTCCTGACAGTCGTTTTGTTCATTAACACATACTGTTAGAATAGAGAAAGAGGTGAATGACGATGTACAACGAAAACGGACAGCTGCGCAATTTAAGCAGTCGTGAAACAGGACTTTATTTTATTGCTGGCTTGCTCTTTAACGCTGTCGGTAACGGCTTAACTGTTGCCACCAACATGGGTTCAGCGCCCTGGACGGCATCTGCAGCCAATCTAGCCAACGCAACCGGCCTATCAATCAGTGTGTTTTTGTTTGCATACGGGTTTATCGCTGCGATTCTTAGTTGCATGCTTTTGAAGAGCATCGACTGGCCACGCGTGATTGGTAATTTACTATTCGTCTTGACGTTTAGTATCATTATCGGCTTTGTCTCATCATTCTTTGTCGCACAAGGCATCGGTGATTTACCAATGTCCACCCGCTTGTTGATTGATTTAATTGCAATCGTTTCAGTCGGTTGTGGGGTTTCAATCACCCAGCGTTTGCAATTCATTTTGCATCCCCTAGATGACCTAACAAATCTAACGCGTTTCATGTTCTTCAAGGGAAACGCCGGTGTCGCGCAAATTGTTAATTTCGCCATTCCGATGGTCATCTCAATGGCTGTTTGGGCCTTTACTGGAAACCTGGTAGCGGTTAACATCGGAACCTTGGTCTCATTCTTTTTCCAAGGAGTCGTTATCGGTTATGCCGATAAAATTGTTTTTAGCCACTTGGATCACAAATTAAAGTTAAATAACTAGTTGACACTAACCGGTTTGTCCGTATGATTAGTATCAACAAATCAACGCCGATTTGTTCTGTCAAATCGGCGTTTTAATTTCCGCACCCATAAAGAGGAGACGCCCACGATGCACCCTGAAACGCTTGTATCACCGCGCCGTAATTGGCAAGATTTCACTTTGAACGTCTTAAATGGTAATAGCCTCGGCATTATCATCGCTTTGTTGCCACCTGCTTTAACGAGCCAGGTCTTATTACTTTTCGGCCAACATCCTTGGGTTCGCCTCATCACCATGATGACGAATGTCTCACAAAGCATGTTGCCAATTATTGCTGCGTTTGCGGTCGGTTATTTCCTCCGACTCAGTACGTTAGCGTCCGCCTCAATCGGTCTAGCGAGCGTCGTCTCAGCCGGTGTAGTGACGATTAATCCGAACAACACCTATACCCTAGCCGGTACCGGCGCGATTTTGAACATTATGCTCGTCACGTTCATTTCAGCTTTGCTCGTGATTGTGTTGGAACCTCGACTCGGACAACTAAAAATTATTTTCTTGCCCACTATCACGTTGTTGATTGGTGGTGGCATCGGATTAGCGACTTTGCCTTGGATGATTCGCATCCAAAATGCAGTCGGCAATGTTGTCGCGGTGGCAACCCACCTTTCACCATTGCCGATGGGCGTCTTCCTAGGACTGGCGTTTGCAGCCTTGATTGTTTCACCTATTTCATCAGTTGGGATTGCGACTGCGCTTGGCATCGCTGGCGTCGGATCTGGTGCGGCAAACGCTGGAATCGTGGCTGGTGCGCTAACATTAGCCTGGATGAGCGCTTCGGTCAATCCAATCGGCGGCACAATTGCCCATGTTATCGGCTCACCAAAAATTCAAATGGCCAATATGTTGCGCAAACCATTATTATTCATTTCAGTCATGATTGCTGCCGGAATCACTGGTGGTGTCGCAACACTCTTGTCAATCAAAGGAACACCGTTTTCAGCTGGTTTTGGCGCATCTGGCCTAATTGGCCCCCTAACCGCCTTGCAAGCCTCTGACGGCGCCTATATTTGGTTGAGACTGCTTGGTGCATATATCATCGCCCCTGTTATCTCAGCCTGGTTAATGAACGTGTTTTTCGTTAAGAAAACTAGCCTCATTCAGCCTGAACGTGATTTAAAAATTCCATTGTAAACACAAAAACGGTAGAACCTTGGGTTCTACCGTTTTTTCATATCAGATTATACTGTGACAGCAACTGCTGCCTTACGACGCTTGGCAATTTCCCATGGTGTGTACATAATCACCCACAACAACGCCAACAGCGACAGCACGACGGTGATGTACAAACCGCCGTGACCAAACGCTTGTTGCAAAGGCTCCAACGGTGATCCTGGCGCTGCAACGTTTAGGAAGAAGAAGTTCGTTCCCAATTGCCCATTTACCCAAATGACAAACGGCACGACAACCACCAAGAATAATACTGGACGCCACAACTCACGCCAGTTTGGCACCATTTCACCACTGACCATCAACATCATTGGATAGGCAATCAACAATGCGTGGATCAAGAAGCTTTGTAATGCCCATTGATTCATAATTGGATAGTAAGCCCAATCTGGGAATATTTCAGCCGCAAAGGCACCCCAAATCGTCAAACTATACAAGATTTCGCGGGTGGTTTTGTTAGGATGGATGGCATCCACCGCAATCATCATCAACCCAAAGCCACACAAATGCAGCGGCAACAAACTTGGTTCCCATTGACCAGTCACAGCCAAATAGAAATCCTTAAATAATTCCATCGTCCAAATGGCAATCGCAATCCCCCAACGTATGTGGCGACGACGACTGTCAGTTGCTGCAATATAATAGCGGACAATATAATAAATCAAACCCGCCATCAGCAAAAGCATTGTGCCGTGCGTCAATGAAAATTGACCAAACCCAATGCCCGTTGGAATCGATGGTTCATAAGTGAAATAATACTTAAACATCCGGTTCCCCTTCGAATAAAAAATAGCTGAATAATTCCGTTACATAGCAATTTAAGCTATGATATTACATAAGATTAATCGAAAATTAGGGAGAAACAATGAAGACCTACGCAATTGTCGGAAACCAGTTCGAGGGCCTCTACACCAAGCCATGGTCTGAGGTTCAAAAGTACACCCACACAAAGCCAGCACCAAAGTACAAGGGCTTTGCAACGCGCGCTGAAGCACAAGCCTGGTTTGATGATCAAACTGGCGCTTCAGGTGATTTATCACGTAAATACGAAACAGCTTACGATGGTAAATTTGATGCAAAAAATGAATATTATTACATCTTCACGGACGGTGGTAGTCGCAATACAGGCAATGTAGCTGGTGGCCACGTGCGTCCAACTGACAAAGCCGCTTGGGCGATTGCTATTTATCGTGGCTCAGATATGCAGACACCAGTCTTCTCAGACAGTGGCGCTTTTTACGGTCGCACGAACAACGAAATGGAAATCCTTGGTCTAATCAACGCGCTTTTGCAGATGGCCAAAGTTTCTGAGCCAGTCACGATTGTCAGCGATTCAAAGTACGTCCTAGATACCGTTACGGATTGGATGTACAACTGGCAATCAAAGGGTTGGCGCAAAGCTTCCGGCGAAATCGCTAATTTAACTGCTTGGCAACAAGTCTATGATTTGGTGCAACAAGTAAAGGATCGTTTGTCATTCATCTGGGTGAAGGGTCACGCAACCAGTGCAGGTAACATTCTGGTAGACAAATTGCTTAACGAAGCAATGGATAATCTCAAATAATTGCTAAATCATCGTCATTTTTGACGGTGATTTTTTATTTCTGGTCACCCTGAGCCCTTGATATTACTGTTTTGTGAAAACATTCACTACCACCTTTATAAAATCTAAACCTTTTGTTGTGATAACTTTCACAAATAACTTTTAGTTGTTTGTATCATACATTAGACAGGTGCTTTTGACTGTGTCTTCAGCCGCCAATTTACCTACTGTTACTGGCAACTTTTGCAGCGTTTTTTCTTTAAAATCACCGGTTTCGGTTAGTACACCGACACTTTTCAACGTATAAAAGGCGCCATATAGCTTGATCAATCGCTTCATCTTGGCAACAATCTGTTCATCAGCCCCTAAAACATCGAATCCAGATCGTTCTTTTGGTTGTTCACCATCATATACAGTGCATGATACCCGTTGTGCGCCAACTTTAAATACCATATATGCCATGATTATTCCTCCTTGAGCTTCGATGCGAACAAACATTTAACTTCATCTTTAAATTTTAAATCAACAATGTTGCTGGTTTGTGAACTTCACAAAGTCGTTTTTTGAACGTCAAGCTGTAGGAAGATTTTTGTATACAAAAATACGTTTCAATATGCATAATTTTGCATATTGAAACGTATTGCCGTCTTATTATTTATTTAATAAATTTTCCAAAGTCGTTAAAACTCCGTCATGGTTATTATCAGCATCCGCAACAGGGTAGGTCGCAATTAACGTTTTATCACCATTTGGCATCGCAAATGGACGCTTCGCTTTTGCCAACATTTCGGCATCATTCAAACCATCACCAAAGGCAACTAAATCTTGCTCCAAATCAAGGCCATAATGCTTCGCAACATAAGCCAATCCATTCGCTTTATTAACATCCGGCGCCACAATATCAACTGAGCCATACCCTGATGTCGTCACGTGAGCGCGATCACCCAACGCTTCACGCGCAGCAGCAATGAAATCCATCATTTGATGCTCGGCATACGTAATTGTCACCTTCAAAATTGGTTCGTGAATCTCATCTAACGAATCAATCATCTTAACATTTGAAAACATCATCAAGACCAATGATTGATGAGCCAGGTTCAAACGACCTTGATCACGCAACATGTAAACTGCCTCATGCCCAGTGAATAGGGCACCTTGGCGTGGATCGAACGGCAAATCGGCGACAACTTGCATCATCGTTTCAACCTCTGCTACAGATAGGCCAGATACGTTTAACAATTCACCGTTGGCTGTTCGAACGACTGCACCATTGTCGGCCACAACATCATAACGCCCAACAAATGGCTTAAATTGCTTATGAATTTGCTCTTCATCACGACCACTCGCAATCACAAAGTGCCCACCGGTCGCTTCGAGACGCTTTAATATTTGGTCGAAAAAGTCCTCGTTAATCCTTTTTGTATCACTCAAAAACGTCCCATCTAAGTCCGTTGCTACCAAATCAACTTTCGTCATGATTTCCCCCGTTAGTAATTCCTATGTTTAAGACTATTGTATCCAGAATGCACACAAAAAGCACCGACAAACATTGTCGGTGCTCAATTTTTAACCAATGATGATTTCTTCAGTTGGGTATTGGAAACTCGTTGGCTTTTCACGAATGTTCATGACTGAGAACATAACCGTGTACAAACCAACACGGCCGATGAACATCACAATCATGATGACGATCTTACCAAAATCGGTTAGGTGAGGGGTGAGCCCCATCGAGAAACCAGTTGTTGAAAAGGCTGAAATAACTTCGAAGACGATGTATTCAAGCCCTTCGCCCTTAGGAATTGCTTCCGTGATGGTTAACAACAATGACACGCCAATCACAAATACGCTGGAAATAACAGCCAACATCATCGCTTTAATCACAATCTTTTGACTAAAGCGACGACCACCGAAATTAACCGTTTCTTGGCCTCTGAGGGCTGCCATTGACTGCAACCACAAAATACCAAGCGTCGTTGTTTTAATACCACCAGAGGTTGATCCTGGCGTTCCACCGACGAACATTAACAGCATGATGATCATTAAGCCGGCTGCTGAAATCGAACTAAGTGGCACAACTTCAAGTCCTGCCGTTCTGGGGACAACTGCCAAGAACAGTGTATCCATCACACGATGACCAATTGAAGTCGAGTTAGCCAACGGCGCCAATACTTTTTCAGTAAACAAGAAGAACAAGAAGCCGAGTCCCGTTAGCCATGCTGAAACGTGTAGTGCGACGCGGGTGTGCAAACTCAAGCGACGCTGCTTGTGGAACAACAGCAAATCGCGCCAAACCAGGAATCCAAGTGAACCAGCTGAAATTAACAACATCCAAACCAATAAAATGTATGGATCGTTGCGTAAGAAGAATACTGGTTCATCAAAAAATGTAAATCCAGCATTACCGAACGCCGAAATTGATGATGCAATACTCAAATAGATACCGTGCGTCCAGCCGAAGCGGGGAATAAAGTCCGGCATCATCAAAGCAGCGCCAATGACTTGGATGATGGCAGATAGCGAGAAGACGTACTGCAGCACGCTCTTAACATCCGCTAAATTGCGCAGATTCAACGCTTGTTGCGCCATCAAACGGGCTTTCAAATCCATGCGCTGCCCGGTAATTGCAAATAGCAAAACCGCAAACGTCATAAATCCAAGTGCGCCGATTTCAATCATAATCAATAAAATGATCTGACCAAACAATGACCAAGTGGTTGCTGTGTTCACAACGGTCAAACCTGTAATTGCAGTTGCCGACACAGCTGTGAATAACGCATCCATAAAACTAATATGAACACCTTGTTGATGCGAAATTGGTAATGTCAAAATCAAGGCGCCAGCAAAGATAATTGCCAAAAAACCTAACGTTAAGACTTGTGGCGGTGTTAAACCACTGAATCGTTTTTTCATAATATTAAGTATCCCCCAACTTGATTTATTATACAGGATGCGTGATGAAGGTTTTACACAGAATTTTGTGGATAAATATGGGATAACCGCACTCTTTTCCCCACAACCTGTGGAAAACTTGTGGATAAAATGGCCATTTGTGCAATGAAACCCACTATCTACGGGGGAAAAGTCAGTGTGGAAAACCTGTGCGAAACTAATTGTTACATGCAATACCCCCAAATCTGGGCATTTCTAAACAATTGTTAAGTTTAACCTTAATTTAATTCGGTGATTTTAGCGACTTTCTGAATTCACATGCCGAAATGTACGCCTTTTATCGGTAAATATCACAATTTTCATGTAAATAATGCTAAATTATCCTGTTTTCCGAATATTACAAACTTACATCCTTTTCATACTTTGTATTCGATTATTTCAGGCAAAAATAGGGTGTGCAAAACTGTTTTTACTCCAGAATTTTTTGTGGCTTAAATTGTGAAAAATTATGATCAAATGCCGAGTTTCTAGCGTTTCCAGAGTTATCCACACGATTTTTACCCATCTGTGGATAAATGTGGATAACTATCCACGTAAACCCTATGAATCTTTGATATAATAACGTTTGTAGCCAATTCACAACCTGTTAGTAACATGTGGAAAAGGTAGTAATTGCAATTTGTTTAAACAGTTATCCACAACTGTTAAAAACTATGATGAAATCAATAAATTTCTTAAGAAAGGTTTAAGACGGATGAATATTAAAATCATTGGTGTCGGAAAATTGAAAGAAAAATACCTGAAAGATGGTATTGCAGAATACGCAAAACGTTTGCAAAAGTTTGCAAAGTTCGAAATAATCGAGGTTCCTGACGAAAAAGCGCCCGAACAATTGTCACAGGCCCAAATGGACCAAGTTATGGGCAAAGAAGGTGAACGAATCCTATCAAAGATTAAAGATAAGGAATACGTTTTCGCCTTAGCCATCAAGGGAAACGAACGTAGTAGTGAAGAACTTGCTGCTGAAATCGATAAGTTGGCGCTTCGTGGTGATTCAGACATCACTTTCGTCATCGGTGGTTCACTCGGTTTAGCGCCTGAAGTATTGCAACGCGCCAATACCCAAATTAGTTTTGGGCGTTTTACGTTGCCACACCAATTGATGCGCCTGGTTTTGACTGAGCAGATTTATCGTGCGTTTATGATTAACGCTCACAGCCCATATCACAAGTAATTTAAGGAATTATTCATGCCCGAAAAAATCACGATTACCTTATCCGAAGAAACAGCCAATGCATTGCCTGACTTACTTGGTACAACCGACTTAGCTGACGGAATCGCGAAGCACCTGGCAGCCTTGGTTACAAACACTAGTGGTCCAAAAAAATCTGCAAAAGTGCAACATCGTTTTAAGCAAGCTTTTGCAGATGTGCCATTCTTCGTTGACTACAATGGCGCAAAGGCAACCGTGACTTGGCGCAAGCGTGATGAAATGATCATCGCCGCTGGTGCAACGTTGCAAACTGATATGCCACTAAATAAGGATGGCTCAGTTGGATTTGCACAACGATTCGCCCTAACATTACGTGAAGAACACGCAGATGCCATTTCTAATGGTCACACTACCAAGGATGTGATTTTGAAGAGCGCTAATGAAGTTGGCCATTTTTTGTATTTTGCCGGTACAAATACCTGGCTTCAATTAAAAGATAATCAGGGCAAAACTTTAGACGAACTTTCTCGCGCTTAGACCAAAAAATAGACGAATCGTAATTGCGATTCGTCTATTTTTTTGATGTTTTTTCGTTAACTACATTGGAACTTATTAAAGCTTAAACCGGTGCTTCTTTAAATTCGATTTTTAACTGTGGTGCCAAATTTCTCGTTAGTGATTTTCGGGGCAATATGGTTTAATTGCACATATCTTTAGAATCGGGAAAGTAGGGTGGGCTTATGGACGAAACTTACACATTCAAACGGGGTGTACTAGACGCTGCGCCAACTATGCTAGGTTATTTGAGCATTGGGTTAACGGTTGGGATTCTAGGCGTTAGTGCGCATTTGCCGATTTGGTTCATTGTTGGTATGTCGATTTTTGTTTATGCCGGTAGTGCCCAATTTTTAATGACCAGTTTGGTTGCTTCCGTGGCACCAGTTTCCGCGATTACTTCTCTAGTCTTTCTAGTTAACGCACGTCACTTATTGATGTCGTTATCCGTGGCGCAAAAATTTAGTCATCAATCATTGCCATCAGCGATTGGTATGGGATCCCTGCTAACCGACGAGTCTTATGGTGTATTTGCTAGCAATCATACAAATAAATCCAAGTATCACGGTTGGTTGGCAGCATGGTGTAAACATCGCGTCATATCTAGCGTGGATTGTCGCAACCTTCGTCGGCGCTTTTTTCGGTCAGTTCATTCCAAATCCACAACAATTCGGCTTGGATTTTGCATTAGTCGCGATGTTTGCGGCCCTTTGGTATTTTCAAATCGATACCGCCAAGGTCGTCACAACTCGCCGTTTAATCATCACAACTGTTGGCAGCACGATTTTGATTTATCTAATCATGGCACCATTCGTTGGTAGTGCAAGCGCAGTGCTGATTGCTACTGTGGTTGCTGCCGGACTAAGTGCATATTTAAATGCTAAACGCCCAGGAGGTTTCGTATGACAAGTTATTACGTCATTGTGCTGATTACTGCCGGATTAGTTACCTGGTTGCCTCGTATCTCACCGTTTGTATTGGTCCGGTTTGGTAAATTACCAAATTGGCTCCAATCATTTTTAGCATTCATTCCGCTAAGCCTGATGACAGCTTTATTTTTTGAAAATCTAGTTGTGATTAAAACAGGACAACTCCCTGGCATTAATTGGCTAGCCGTTTTCGCAACGATTCCAACATTGCTTACAATTTGGCGAACGAAATCCATTATGTGGACGGTATTAGTCGGTATCATAAGTATGGCTATTTTGCGTGCCATTTAAAAAGCAGGCGGATTTAGTGTCCGCCTGCTTTTATAATTTGCAATTCAGTGTTATTTCTTGATCTGCTTGCTTCAAAAATGCGACAAACGCTTCGGCATCAACTGCCGCTGCTAAATGCACATAATGTTTGTCCATCTTTTTCAGCAATTCATATGGCAACACGAGTCGTTTATCTTCAATGTCATAGTATAAGTTGCCCGGTACTAAATCACGTGTCGTCAAATCATCAGATGAAAAAGCTTCTGCCAAGTCACCTTCGTACAAGCGACCATAATGATCTAACATCGTGACTTTCAGTTTCTTTTTACTCACTAATTCATCAATCACCTGGCTATCTGCCAGTTCAAATTCAAAACTATCTAAATTTAAATACATGGTCACATTCATAATGTTTACCTCATTCACTATCAGTATTAAGTGACGTGATTGTAGCACCGTTAGCAACTAGTTACCGTTGTGCCAGCTTGAAGTCCGAATTCCTTAACCTTTTTTGAAAAAAGCGGTCGCATATTCTCGTGCGACCGCTTTATCTTTATTTCGTATTCATCTTATCTTCCAAACGACTCATCCACCAACCAAGCCACGTTCCAAGTGCTAGCAATAACACTGAAATGACAACGTGAATAATTGTAAAGTCGTTAAAATCATTCGGCACAATCATGATTGTTGATGCTAAAACAATTCCAAAAATACCGTGAAATAATTTAGCATACGCAACCTTGAAAATGTAAGCCATGAACTTTGATAGTAGGGCAATGATGGCAAACAATCCAATGATAATTGGCACCAAAACACTTAAGTCACCATGCTTAATACCATCACTCATACCTTTGTATAAGCCCAAGTAAATCAAGAAATTAGATGGGCTAAGACCGGGCACAATCAATCCAAGGCCGATTAAAGCACCTGCCAAAATCCAAGCACCAAAACTTGGTTCAATTTCTGAAAAGAGTGGGGCACCAAATAGCAAAAATGCCAACATCGCAACAAATGCCACAATCATAATCACCACATCGACTTTGGTACGTCCTTCCTTGGCAGCGTCACGCCACAAAGACGGCAAAGTCCCAACGATTGCCCCCACAAAGAACCAAAGGGCCACGCTTTCGTGCTTACCAAGTACGAAACTAATCGCAAATGATAGCGCAAAAATACCTAAAATTGCGCCGATACCAACTGGCAAGAAAAAGAAAATATTTTCCTTCAGACGCTTAAATGGGTGCGCCAAGAAGTTGATAATTCGCTCATATAATCCAAATACAGCAGCTAATGCGCCACCACTAATACCGGGTAGGATAAACCCAGATCCAATCAGTGCACCTTTAACAGCACGGAAGATCCAATCTCCTGGTTGTTTTTGCATGTCGAAACCTCATGAATTTCATTTGATACTATCAATTCTAACTGAGCCCCACAGCGACAACAAGCTGACTGGCTAATCTGTTGTCATCTTGATAACTAATCGACATCATATTTCGGCCAGAATAGCCTATTATGTAAGAAACAACCCTTTTATTCTGAGGAGAATACTTATGACGACTTATACCCGTCGTGCGCGTTTGTCAGATTTAGACGCCATTAGCACAATTATTGACCATGCGATTGCCTTTTTGGCCGAGCAAGATTCACCACAATGGCAACATGGGGATGGACCTTCTCGTTCAGAATTTGAAACAGCTATTGCTGAAGGCATTGCTTACGTGCAAGTTTATGAAGGTAAGGTATCCGGCATCGCCAAGTTGATTCCTGGACCAGAAGGACCTTATGAAGAAATCGATGGTTCATGGGCAGGGGATGCCACGCAATATATGACGATTCACCGTGTGGGGATGGACGGCACCATTCGTGGTAAGGGCCTTGCCCAACAATTCCTACAAGATTTGCTGGTTATTTCTTTGGAGCACGGCTTTAATGATATTCGCATGGATACATACCCTAAGAATGTGATTATGCAAAAAGTGATGACGAACCTTGGCTTCGATTATCGTGGCATGGTTGAAATGCCAGTTCCTCACGGTGAGCGTATGGCTTACCAACTCATTCTGGACTAGCCCTTTTGCAACCACTATTTTAATTTTCTGTGCTATTATTTGCACAAGAAAATGAGGTGGTAACAATGACAAATGTACTAGTACTTGGTGCAACGGGAAACGTCGCACAGTATTTTATCGATAATTTTGAAAACGACGCGCCAAACGATATGCAATTGACATTGTTAGCGCGTCGTCCACGTGGCCTAACGCGTGACCAACAAAACAGCTACCAAGTCTTTCCTGGTGACATGTATGAATCAGAAAGCTTGGTCGATGCTGTCCGTGATGCCGATATTATCGTCAGCTTCGTCGGATCATCACCAATGCCAACGTACGCGCAAGCACTATTGGATGCGATTGACCAATCTGGTACAGATGTACAACGTATTTTGTGGTTAGGTGCCGGTGGCATGAACCAAGAAACAACTGGTCGTGAAGGTGAACTTTGGAAGGCAATGCCTGGTTACTTCAGCCAGCAACGCCAAGCCGGTGAAATGCTGATGAATTCACCATTCGATACTACAGTTATCAGTCCTGTTATGTTCCATGGTGGCGCAGCCGGAAAGGCAATTATCACAGATAGTCACGAAAAGACGCCTGCGCAAACTGTTTCACGTGAAACAGTTGCTCTTGTCTACTTGGAAGCCTTGCTACAAGATAAGTGGCACAATCAAATGATTACCGTTGGTGATCGTAAATAAGCAAAAAAATTGGCAGCTCGCAAACGCGAACTGCCAATTTTTATTTTTTACAATGTTTGTTGCTTACGCTTTGACCAAAATGTGTAACCAGCAATCATCAAAATGAAGAAGATGATTGTGGCAATAACTGAGACTTGCGTTGCAGGATCCAAAACCAAGATAACCAAAACTGCCAAGAAGAAGGCAATCGTCAAATAGCTCGTTGCCGGGAACAATGGCATCTTGTATGGATTAGTTTCTGATGCTGTCGTCTTCTTGTACTTGATGTGCGCCAACATAATCAAAATCCAAACGAAGATAAAGCTAATTGTTGCCACACCAGTAATCAAAACGAAGATTTGTGATGGGAAGAAGTAGTTCAACAACACAACCGCCAAGAAGATGATTGATGATGCCAACATACCAGTTACCGGCACCATGTTCTTAGAAATCTTTGCCAATGAGTGTGGTGCTTGCTTGTTCTTTGACAACACATACAACGTACGTGATGTTGAGAAGATAGCTGAGTTAGCAGCTGACAATGCTGACGTTAGCACAACGAAGTTAACCAAATCAGCGGCAAACTTAATTCCCATACCAGCGAACACTTGCACGAAAGGTGATTGTGATGTGTTGATGTCATTCCAAGGATAGATTGCCATGATAATTGCAACCGCACCAACGTAGAACAAACCAACACGAACTGGAACGGCGTTGATTGCCTTTGGCAAATCACGCTCTGGGTTTTCCGTTTCACCAGCAGTCAAACCAACCATTTCAATTCCAGTAAAGGCGAAGATAACCATTGGGAATGCCATCAAGAATCCTGAGAAACCTGTGGCGAAGAAGCCACCATGGTCAACCAAGTTCGCAAAGCTTGCTGTGTGACCACCAGTGTGGAAACCAGTTGCAATCAAGCCAAGACCTGCAACAATCAACGCGATAATTGCAACAACCTTAATCGAGGCAAATCCTGATTCCAATTCACCGAACCAGCGAACGTTCACCAAGTTCAATGCTACCAAGACCACGACCACAATTAGTGGCGTTAACCATTGCGGTAGGAAGGGGAACCAGTAACGCAGATATATTCCCGTTGCCGTTAAGTCCGCCATCGCCAAGCTGGCCCAACTCAACCAGTAGGCCCAACCGATGGCAAATTCCCATTTATCACCAAGATATTCACGAACGAAATCAATGAATGATCGCATCTTAGTATTTGATAGTAACAATTCACCAACCGCTCGCATCATCAAGTAAGCAAAGATACCTGTGATAATGTACGCCAAGATAAGTGATGGACCAGCGGCCTTGATTGCCGTTCCTGATCCCAAGAACAATCCCGTTCCGATGGCACCACCAATGGCGATCATCTGAATGTGCCGGGACTTCAAACCACGTGATAATTCACGTTGCTCATTTTGATTTTCCATAATAAACCCTCACTGCATGGGGTATAAAAAAAGTCCCCATGCCAAATTAAATTTGACATAGGGACGTTCATTAACGCGGTTCCACCCTAATTCTCAATCGATGATGACTGAGCAACTTAATTACGGTCAATTGAAAATCTCTCCAAAAGCGCCATCCCCAACGTTAACACACTCGCTTTCACCAACCGCGAGCTCTCTTAAGTCGTTAACTTTAGCTGAGAACCTCTTTCTTCATCAAGACGTCAATTAATAATGTTAACTATAATAACTTCTTATTTATTAGTCAAGCTTTCCGGCTTACTTCACCTTTTCAACGAGTGATTCAAAGTGCTTCACATCAACGCTCTCACCAACCACTGTAAGCACATCACCGATTTGGATCATTTCTGATGATTCCGGTGCCACGACTACGCGTCCTTGTGACTTAATCGCAATCACATTCAATCCGTAGTTCTTACGAATATTCAATTCTGAAATTGTCTTATTCGCAAACTTCAAATTCGCAATCTTGATTTCACCCAATGAGTGCTTATCACCCAAATCAATGTAGTTAATCAAGTTTGGTGTCATGATTTGTTCAGCCAAACGTTGCGCCATTTCGTGTTCAGGTCGTACCACCTGGTCAGCACCAACCTTATCTAGCACGCGAGCGTGCAAGTTGTTTTCGGCCTTAGCAACCACGTGACGAACACCCATATCCTTCAACAAAATCGTTGTCAAAATTGAGGCTTGTTGATTGTGCCCAATCGCAACAATCACGTGATCAAAACTAGGTAGGTCCAAATCACGCAACGCATCTTCGTCTTGGGCATCGGCAATCACGGCGTGGGTTGCGACGTCCATGTAGTTTTCAACCAAAGCTGGATTGTTATCAATCGCAAGTACTTCTTGATCGGCCGCAATTAGAGATTCAAGTAATGAACCACCAAATCTTCCTAACCCAATGACCGCAAATGTTTGTTTCATACCTAATAACCATTCCCCAAATATTTTTATGTTTTAATTTTAACACTTACACACACAATTCCTAAACTTCGGAATTAAACTTGCATTAAATCTTACTATCTGCATAGAATGGTTAAAGTTTAATTGTGAACTTTCTGTGAATTTTCGCAATCGCTATTATTTCGGGGATTTATTTTATTTTTTTAGGAGAACGATATCAAGTATGAGTAACTTATCACGTACTGCTTCATTGTTTTCGACAGCCGTCTTGGGTGGCATGCTGTTGACGACATCGATTAACAGCGTTGCAACCATTGCATACGCTGCTGAAACGACAGCAGTTACTAGCACATCTAACGAGACAACCACCGACGCTATTATCACTGCCGAAGTGCCCATGGAAGCCAGTGACAATATGGATAAATTCTTTAACGCAACTGCCAAGTTAGCCGTTAAAGGGTCTACAACTGACGTCACTATTTCTTTCAAAGATTCAGTAACTAGCATGTTGGCTATGATTCCAGAGCTCACGTTCGACGGCATCACGCTACCAGTTAACGGGCAACAAGCCATTACATTCACCATTCCCACTGATGATTTGAAACCAACATCAGGCTCAAGTGTGACATTAGCATCTTTCACTAGTGTGCCAATGAGTCCCCACAAGGGATACAAGTCAAACCTCACATTTGATTTGTCATCGCTTCTGCCAAGTTCATCACTTAAGACCGGTTCTTATGATTTGCCGATTTCTGCCGATAACAAAATGGATACATGGTTCGACAAGAGCTTCTCAACAAAGATTGGTTGGTTAACCTCTCAAGTAACTGTTAGCTACCAAGAATCAAAGCAAGCAATGCTTGGTATGATTCCGTCACTAACTTTTGACAACATTACCAAGTCGGTGAACGGCCAACGAATGATTACTTTCGATATTCCAACTAAGGATTTAAATCCTGATGCTAATGGTATTGCAAAAATTGCTTCATTTACATCCGTTCCAATGAGTCCTTCAAGGGGATATGCATCAACATTGTCATTTAACATGACCAGCGCAATGGGTGAATCCGGCGCAACTGATCCAGTTGCACCAGAAGTGCCAACGACACCAGAACAACCAGATAATCCTAGCGAATCTAATCCTGAAAAGCCGAGTCAAACAGCACTAAAGAATGGTGTTTACTCAGTACCATTAACCAACTACAAGACTGGCACAACGACTGCTTCAAGCATGAACAATTACCTGAAGACACCAGCGACAGTCACTGTTAAGAATGGTCAGGCAACTATCGATATCGAAACAAGTAACGCTTCTATCATGGGGATGATGTCTAACTATCGCTTTAACGGTATTAAAGCAACTGCATCTGGTAACCACTGGTTGGTGACGCTACCCGTTACCGACTTGAACAAGACAGTTGCAACGAGTATGACGATTTCAATGAATGGTACGGTCATTGAACAGCCTCAAGCCGACATGGTATTTGATGTTGAAAAAGCAGTTCGCCTCGGCGACGTGCCAACAGATACAAAGCCAGTGACGCCATCAACTCCTGAAAAGCCAGCAGGTGATACGCCAGTTGCAACTCCTGATACATCAAACGATGTTGCGCAAGATGCAACCCACGCTTTGAGTATTTTACAAGGTGATAAGAACGAAAGCTCAATGGCCGCAACCTATATTCTGCCAACGATTAAGCTAAGTAAAAACGCTGATGGCACATACTACGCTTATCTAACAACGCACACCCCAGCGATGATGGGACAAAATCCAATTCGCTTTAACGATAGTAAGCACGCTGCTAAGTTAATGTGCACCAATCTGGTGAACGGTTACTACCAATCGGTTTTCCGTCTAACGCTAAGCGCATCAGAAATTGGGTCACCAATTTTGACTAACATTCACGTGCAATTCACATCACCAATCGTTTATAACGAAAACTATGAGATTCGTCTGGTTATCGGTGATCAATTATCTGGCGATACATCAGTTAACAACCAAAATAATGATCAAACTCAAAACGAAATTACAGATACAGTGATTGTTCCACGTGAAACAGAGGCAACGACAACGACTTTTGATCCTGCGCCAGCTGCATTCACTGCTGTAGCTTCATCGGTACCAATGGCAGCCACACCTTTGGCGACAACTCGTTTAGTTGCGTCACCTCAAACTGTCGTTACGCCACAAACAGCAACATCTGATAAGAAAATCAAGCTAGCACCCGCTCAAACGAAGCAGGTTGCCAACAACAAAGATGAAAAAACTGCTACCAAGGTCACAGAACCAAAAGCACCTAAGCAATCTAAAATTGCACGCGCAGCAATGATTGGCGCTGGTGTTGCGATTACTGCTGCAGTTGGATTTGTTGGTGCCTCTCTTGCACTTAACATTTTCAAACGTCAATAACACTTAAAATCGCGACTACACAAGTTGAAACAGCAACTTACGACTGCTAATAATTATTTGCTTTTCGTTGTATCTTAAAAAAATAACCTACCCATTAGAAAACACTCCTAAACCTTGGAGCCTTCCTTGTTTCTAGTAGAAATTTCTGCATAGAATGACCTATGTTACGACATTCATCTTATTCGAATGCCCGTAACAAGCACACGTGGAAGTGTATTTTCAGGTTAGGAGATATGTATTTATCATGCATCATTTATCACGAACGGTAATGTTATTTTCAACAATTATTCTGGGCGGAATTGCGTTGACAACATCCTTTGATGGCAAAACCAACTCAGAAACTATCTTTGCATCAGAAGTCTTGCAAAAAACTTCAACATCATCATCCGCTACTAATTTAAAACCGGGTGTTTATGACGTTACTGCATATAACTATAAGACAGGTGGCGCCTACGAACCTGGTACGGTACCTACGCAAGGAAATAACGGTACTGAATCCAAATTCGCTAAATATTTTGATTCAAAACAGCAAGTCACAATTAACAACGATGGAATGGCAACGATAACATTCCATTTGGATTCAAAAAAAATCGGCCTAAGTTCCTTATACCGTTATCAAGTTGGACCAAATTTAGTTCAAGCTACTTTCAATAAGAATAATAATACTTACACTGTTACGTTGCCCACTAGCCAATTGAATGGTGTCATCAAAACATTGATTCTTTTTTCAACCGCTGACGCAAACGGTTTTCAAGAGAGCCATTCAAAAGTAACGCCTGAATCATCTGACCTATACTTTGATTGGTCTTCAGCAACAAAAACTGCTAACGACACAAAAAATAACGGGGCGGTTACTGATAATTCACACATATTGAAAGACGGTACATATGAAGTGCCACTTAAAACATATGCAATTGATGAAACACGTGAATCTGCCTTGAAACCTTATCTAAGTCCTTCAGCAACTGTCACAGTGAAGAACGGTCAAGCCACACTGGATATTGTTGAAGACTCAAAAGGATTGAATCAAGCATCTCTCGGCGATTTTAGTTTTAATGGGTACGCTGCAAAGCACGACAAAAACCATTGGACGGTAACGTTACCAGTTGCAATGCTAAATCATCACATAACGTCCCACGTTAACATTATGTTAGGTGGTTCATTTGTGTTTATGAGTCCAACTTTTGATCTCTCGCTTGATATTCAAAAGTACCTTGATGCTACTGAACATGCACCAAATACTAACGATGAAAAGAATAATTCTTCAACATCACCAGATAAAAAGCCCGATGCACCAACAACGCCTGTTAGTGAAGAGACACATGAGTTAAGCATTCTACAAGATCCAAAAAGTGAGAACAAAGGTAAGCCATCAGTAGCTGCACAATACCTGTTGCACACTATTAAATTGGTTAAAAATTCGGATGGTTCTTATTATGCCTATATAACGACTAATACCCCAAAAACTATGGGTAACGCACCAATTACATTTACGGACACGCAACATGAACCTAAGGTAGTTAGTACGACATTAGTCAATGATAACTATCAATCAGTTATTCGTCTTAAGCTATCAGCTTCAGAAATTTCAGCGCCGATTTTAGCAAATATACATGTCAAATTTACGATTCAGGGAGTAATGACCTACGATCACCCTTACGTTATTCAGCTTGTCATTGGTAAATCATCCGATGCTGATAGCTCTAAGAGTTCTTCAATGAGTAGTAGTAGTTCTTCTAGTTCTGAAAAGGCTAAAAGTTCGTCCGCTTCTTCTAAGAACAGTAGCT
The DNA here is from genome assembly GCA_041871065.1 of Weissella confusa. NCBI lineage: Bacteria > Bacillati > Bacillota > Bacilli > Lactobacillales > Lactobacillaceae > Weissella > Weissella confusa. Next base: position 2,296,027 of record CP168942.1, read on the forward strand.
CTTCTAGTTCCGAAAAGGCTAAAAGCTCTTCCGAATCTTCTAAGATTAGTAGCTCTTCTAGTTCTGAAAAGGCCAAGAGCTCTTCCGAATCTTCTAAGATCAGTAGCTCTTCTAGTTCCGAAAAGGCTAAGAGCTCTTCCGAATCTTCTAAGATTAGTAGCTCTTCTAGTTCCGAAAAGGCTAAAAGCTCTTCCGAATCTTCTAAGACCAGCTCAAGTAGCGCCAAAAGTTCTTCTACAACGCCTGTAAAGAAACCTGATGCGCCAACGAAACCCGTAAACGAAGAAACGCGGAGCCTAACCGTTCTACAAGCCGACAGTGATAAACCCTCAATGGCTGGGAAGTACATGATCAACACTGTTAAGTTAACGAAGAATTCAAATGGTTCTTACTATGCATACTTTACGACAAACACGCCAGCAAACATGGGAGAAACCCCCGTTACGTTTACTGACATGGCTCACCATTCAGAAGTGATTAGTAATACATTGATTAATGGTTTTTATCAATCAGTTGTACGTCTCACGTTGTCACCTTCTGAAATTTCATCACCAATTTCAACAAACATACATGTTATCGTTCCTGGAATTAATTACAACAACCTTTATGTTATTCGACTAGTTATTGGTGATACCGCAATTTCTAACATTGATGATTCTAAGAATTCATCTAGCTCTGATAAGCCAAAGAAGCCTTCCGATTCAGATCAACCTAAGATTTCTAGTTCGGAGAGTTCTAAGAACTCTTCTCAATCTTCTAAGATTAGTAGTTCTTCTAGTTCCGAAAAGCCTAAGAGCTCTTCTCAATCTTCTAAGATTAGCAGCTCTTCTAGCTCCGAAAAGGCCAAGAACTCTTCCGAATCTTCTAAGATTAGCAACTCTTCTAGCTCCGAAAAGGCCAAGAACTCTTCCGAATCTTCTAAGATTAGCAACTCTTCTAGCTCCGAAAAGGCCAAGAACTCTTCTCAATCTTCTAAGACCAGCTCAAGTAGCGCCAAAAGTTCGTCTACAACGCCTGTAAAGAAACCCGATGGGCCAACGAAACCAGTCACTTCAGAAACACGTAACCTACGCATTCTACAAGATAAGTCCGACAAGTCTTCAATGGCTGCTAAGTACATCCTAGATACTGTGAAGTTGGATGAGAATACTAATGGTTCTTACTATGCATACGTGACAACACACACGCCAGCCATGATGGGGAAGCAGCCTATCACGTTCACAGACACACAACGTACCGCTAAATTCATGAGTACAAAGTTAATCAATGGCTACTACCAATCTGTTATCCGCATCAAGTTGTCGGCATCAGAACTGGCAGCGCCTATTTTGACTCATATCCACGTCGAATTTAAGCAACCAATAGCTTACAACGATACGTACGGTATACGCCTAGTTATTGCTTCATCTGCAAACGACAGTTCAAAGAGTTCTTCCGAGTCTTCTAAGAGCAGCAGTTCTTCTAGTTCCGAAAAGCCTAAGAGCTCTTCTCAATCTTCTAAGACCAACAGCTCTTCTAGTTCTGAAAAGGCTAAGGGTTCTTCTCAATCTTCTAAGATTAGCAGTTCTTCTAGTTCTGAAAAGACCAATAGTTCGTCTGAGTCTTCTAATACCAGCAACTCTTCTAGCTCTGAAAATGCTAAGAGTTCTTCCGAGTCTTCTAAGACTAATAGTTCATCTAGCTCCGAGAACACTAAGAGTTCTTCTACAACGCCTATTACGAAGCCTGACACACCAAAGACAGATATCACAGAGGAAATGCGTAGTTTAACTATTCTGCAATCCGATAATGACAAGCCTTCAATGGCCGCCACCTACATGTTGCCAACAATTAAGTTAGTCAAAAATGCAGATGGATCTTACTTTGCTTTCATTACAACGCATACGCCAGAAATGATGGGGCAATCGCCTATTACTTTCAATGATGCAGCACACGATGCCAAGGTTATCAGTACCGAATTGGACAGCGGTTTCTACCAATCAGTTGTCCGTCTAACATTGTCACCATCAGAATTATCAGCGCCAATTATCACTAATATTCACGTGGCGTTTACACAACCAATGCCTTACGACAACTACTACAGCATTCGCTTGGTTATTGGTGATAATACGGCCACAACTTCTACAACACAAACAAGTAATAGTGTGGCTGATAATACGCCAACGGTTGTAGCACCGGATACTGCCATTAGTACCACGGGTATGTCTAACAACACAATGGCATCCAGCGCATCTACAAGTAAAGCGCCCGTCGATACAAATTCCGTAACCACTGCGCCGGCGGTTGTAATGCCACAATCAGCTGTTAAGACGCCACAACACACAGTAGTGACCACAAACCAAGCTCAATCAGCAACTCAAAAGAGCACATCCGAGAAAAAGCAACACAAAATTCACGTCGCACAAAAGCAACTGCCAGCCACCAATAGTTCTAGCCATCATTCAAACGTTAAGGTGACGGCGGAACATTCTAATATGAGTGCCGTTATGATTGCCATCGGCGCTTCAATTGCAACAGCTATTGGCTTTATCGGCACATCGCTCGCCTTAAATATTTGGAGAAAGCACAATAATAATGATTAAAAAAATATTGATTACCGTCGCGCTTAGCTTAACGACAATTCTAACGCCAACATATTTTGGATCTGCAGATAGTTACACTGTACCGATGCAAGTTTTAGAGAACGGTACAAATAAAACGTCGTATGCGGCGGCCTATTTTGCTGGTTCGGCAACCGTTACACCCAGTGATGACGGTTATTCAATCACATCAACGATTACAACTGATACAAGTTTAGGTAATTATCCGGTCCAGATGCTGAGCGTTGATGGTGGTGGTGTTTCAATCGCCAAGAGTCAAGCGGGAAATAATCAAACAATCACTTATACTTTCCGCACAAACGACCTAAGCGCCCGTCACAATGCCAATATTCGCGTCGATGTTGATAATATCAACTATCACCACAATTACACGGTTGGGTTAGTTGTTGATGGATCAACTGTTCCGGCGCCACAGCAAGCGACAGTTGCTTCGTCATCTGTTGCACAGCACAGTGCTACTACTTCAAGCGCTTCCAGCACATCAACCCAATCAAGTGTAACGAGTGAATCAGTTTCGACTGATAGTTCGGCGATTACATCAAACAATGCTTCATCAACAACTTCAACAAGTAGCGAAGCCTCAACTTCAGCAAATGTTAGTGATAAGAAAAAAGTTCCTGCGACTAAGAAAGAGGTCACACCTCAAACGGACACAGCGACTAGTGAAACACCTTTGCCAATTGCAGCGATTATCGGTGGTGGATTAGTGATCGGCATTGCCGGGGCAGTTGCGCTAAATCTACTAAAGAAGAAGTAAGCCATGTCAAAAAAACAACTAACTGGATTAAGTATCCTATTCATTATTTTGGTAATACTAGCTGGCGGTTGGGTATGGTTAGTGACGCAAAAGGACGGACATACAGCGTCATCCCCAACAAAACGGATAATCGTCACTACAAATGCGCAAGCCCAAGTGTTTGATAAATTAACCATCCCCTTAGTTGGGGTGCCCACACCTGGTGAGCAACAAACACTGCCAAAACGGTATGCCAAGTTGCCTGAAGTTGGTAATCACGTTGCACCTAATCTGGAAAAAATGTCGTCACTAAAACCTGATGTGGTCTACCTAGATAGCGCATTAGTTGATGACTACCAACAAAAGTTAGCCAGCGATCATATCGCGACGCAGACATTGGATTTTTCAACACTTGATGCATTAAAAAGCAGCATTACCACGGTCGGCGAACAATACAATAAGCAAACTGAAGCAAAGCAACTAGTTAAACAATTGACCATTAAACCCGTTAAATTAGCATCCCGACCAAAAGTTGCACTACTCATGGGAATGCCGGGTGGTTCATTCTTGGTTGGCACCCAACACAGCTATGTCGGTGATTTAATTACTAAAGCGGGTGGGGATGTCATTGGGGCAGGTGACTCAGCGTATACGAACTTGAACGCTGAACAAATCGCATCCGAGAACCCTGATGTCATCATTACCATGGCGCATGCAATGCCCGACAATGTTTTCAAAAGTTTTGATGCTCTATTTGCCCAAAACAATTGGCAGGCTATTAATGCTGTGAAAAACGGGCACGTCTATCAAGCCAAAGAACCTATTTTTGGTATGACAGCCAATCTCAATGCGCCAAAAGCATTCGATCAACTCAAAACTTGGTTAGGAAATTAAAGGGGCTGCCTATGAAACATCTTTATAATTGGGTGCTAGTTGGTTTGCTAATCATCAGCGTTGTCATCGCTTTGATGGTTGGTAGCACTGGCCTGCCAGTCTTTTCAAATAATGACGCATGGCACCTCATCCTGGCTTACCGACTGCCACGCATTATCGTGAGTATTATTGGTGGCGCCATTATCGGCACCAGTGGTTTGTTACTACAACTTGTCTTACGTAATCGATTTGTCGATGCCTCGATTTTAGGCATGATGAACGGTAGTCAGTTTTTCACAACAGGTGCGTTGGTTTTAATCCCAAGCGTACTAGCCAATAATGTTATTGTCGGGGCACTTACCGGCATCATTATCATGATCGGTTGGCGCCTCGTGATGCCGACTAATCGTGGTAATTTACAGCTCATTTTGATTGGCATTGCAACCGCGATGACATTTCAAGCGGGCACAAACATTGCCAGTGAAGGATTCGGCCTGCCATTACCTACACTCAGCACCGTCACTTGGTTGCAAGTTGTCCAACTAGCCATCAGTGGGTTAGTTGGCAGTATCTTATTACTCTTGGTTTGGCATCATTTAAAGTATTTCGCGTTGTCATCGCAGCAAGTTCGTCTGCTGGGAATCAACGAATCACGCACAATGTGGTTTGTCATAATCGCCATTGGTATTTGGATTGGCGCTTTAACTAGCTTGATTGGCGTCGTCTTTTTCTTAGGGGCAATTCTGCCACAAATCGCTCGGTTAATGTCACCAAAAGCGAAATCACAACAGCTAATTGGTTCGACTGCTTTGTGGGGTAGCTTATTATTATTAAACGCTGATACCATCGCCCGAACGATTTTAGCGCCGAAAGAATTGTCGACCAGCGCCGTCTTGCTCGCAATTAGTGGGCCATTATTCGTTCTAATGCTCATTCGAGGTGGTCGCCATGCTTAAATTTAATCAAGTTTCATTCAATCGCAATGATAAACGTATTCTGAATGATATTTCAGCATCACTTGAACCCAATCGCATTACGACATTGATTGGTCCAAATGGAGCTGGAAAAACAACCTTGTTGCAATTAATAACCGATGACCTAAAGCCATCGGCTGGATTTATCACGGAACGACCAAAGAAGATCGCGTTACTCGCACAAAAAAACGAGCTGTTTGAACCGCTGACAGTACGCGATCTTTTAACGATTAAACAACCGGATTTGGATGAGCGTATTATCAACGACTTACAACTCGAAGCGTTACTTGATCAAAATATGATGTCGCTATCTGGTGGCCAACAGCAACTCGCTTGGCTAGCCTTTGTCCTGCATCAAGCACCAGATTTACTGATTCTTGATGAGCCAACCACTTATTTGGATTTACAATACCAGCAAATCTTTCTAAAAACGTTGCAGCGTGTCCAAAAAGAACGCCAATTGACAGTGATTATGGTTCTGCATGACTTAAATCAAGCCTTTGCTTACAGTGATGCCATTTGGTTGCTTAACAAATCGGGCGAATTGTTAACAGCTGATAAGCAAACTTTGCTAGATGAGGCCAAACTTTCTGTGGCGTTCCAAACGCCACTCAAAATTGTGTCTGTGGATGACCAAACGTTAATCTTACCGATATAAAAAAATGCGACTAGCACTTAGCTAGTCGCATTTTTCATTACTTCTCAAAGAATGTCTTCCATTGTGTGTTAATGTTAGCCTTCTTTTCTGCGTTACCCCAGAATGGCACCTTCACAACACCCAAAACCTTGTCTTCGCTGACAAATCCCCAATAACGTGAGTCGTTTGAGACTGTACGGTGATCACCAAGGACAAAGTATTGTCCCTTTGGCACCTTAACCGTCTTTTGACGTTGCCAACCCATGTGGTCACCAAGTTCAGTCAAGCTTGACCAGTTACCAACGTTGTTAACCGTATTTGTTGCCGTTTGCTCAGATTCAGGAATGAAATCTTGATCAACAACCTTGCCGTTAACCTTGATAACACCATTCACAGCGCTAACTGTGTCACCAGGCATACCAATTACACGCTTAACGTAATCCTTGTGACCATCAACTTCTGGATCTTCACCATAAGCATCAAATACCACGACACTTCCTCGGTGAACTTTGTCTGGCTTCAAGACAAATACACGTTCGTTGTTAGTCAAATTTGGCTCCATTGAAGTTCCGTCAACACGGACCAACGTAAACCAGTAAGACTTAATCAAGAGCGCAATAATTAATCCGATAGCAATCGGAATAACCCAAGACATAATCTCGCGAAATGCTTTCATGGGTGTTCTCCTATCATATATGTTTCTTATCCCTAAGTTTAGCACACCTACCGGGAAAATTTGTTCTAATAACAAGCGCCTTTACAAAACGTTCAGATTTTTTCAAGTTTCATTCACTGGTACAAAAAAAGACACCGCAATAATTGCGATGTCTTTAATGATTAACGCTTGTGACTGCGCTTTGCCTTACGGATTGCACGTTCACGATCCTTTTCGGCACGCTTCTTAGCTTCACGCTCACGACGAATTTCAAATGGGTTTTGAATCGTCCATGTTTGTGCAACTTGGAAGGCATTTGAAACCACCCAGTACAATGACAAGGCTGATGGCACATTAATGGCAAAAATGAAGATCATGATTGGCATAATGTACGTCATTGACGTTGTCATGCTGTTCTTTTCAGGTTGTCCCATCATCACAAGGTATGATGAAGCAAACGTGAATAGGGCAGCCAAAATTGGCAAAATGAACAAGTGGTCGTGTTGACCAAGTTGGGCCCACAAGAAAGTTCCCGTTTCCAATTGATTCGTCGTACGAATAGCCGTATACAAAGCAATCAAAATTGGCATTTGAACAATCAAAGGCAAGAAGCTAGCAAATGGATTTACACCAGCTTCCTTATATAGGGCGCTTTGCTCAGCTTGCATTGCAGCCATTGACTCAGTATCACGATTTGGATACTTGGCTTGGATAGCCTTCAAGGCAGGGGCAACTTCTTGCATCTTACGCATTGATTGTGTTTGATAAACCATCAAAGGCAAAATCAAAAGACGAATCAAAATCGTAAAGGCGATAATTCCCAAACCATAGTTATTACCGAACCAAGCTGACACACCCAAAATTGAGCGTGAGAAGTTGGCGATGATAACACCATGCCAGAAACCAGTTCCTGAAACCGAACCCTTAAACATCACACCGGCAATAATCATGATGACTAAAGCGATAGCTGCGGTAACTGTAGAACGCGTTGAAAATACTTTCTTAGCAGACTGCATCGATTTTCTCCATATAATATGTGGTTTTTTATTTTTCGTCCTGATCGACAAACAAATTTGCCAACTTGAAGACGTGTTCCAAATTCTTCTTGATGATCGCCATGTCTTGGTCATGAGCTGATGGACGGGCAATCACTAGGATATCGACATCTTGGCGCAAGTTTGGCTTAAATTCCAAAACGCTTTGACGAATACGACGCTTAACCCATACACGCTCATGACCACGCAACCCAACCTTCTTAGAAATAGAAATTCCCAAGCGGAAGTGGGTTGGTTGTTCACGCTCCATCGTGTAAACAATAAACATTTTGTTTGCGACCGAGCGATGTTGATCGAAGACTAATTGGAAATCAGCTTCCTTTTTAACACGGTAACTCTTACGCATATGTTTGCTCCAGACTTTTTTGAAGACAATAGAAAACGCGTGATTCAGCCAAAATGGCCGAACCACGCGCGATCGTTATCAGTAATCCTAATAGAAGGCCTGACCTAATTAGGCTGACAATACCTTGCGGCCCTTTTGGCGGCGACGTGCTAGCACCTTACGTCCGTTGCTAGTGCTCATGCGCTTACGGAAGCCGTGTACACGCTCGCGGTGACGCTTCTTAGGTTGGTATGTACGCTTCATGTGAATACACCTCCCATTCGTAGTTAGATTTGGCCTGCGGTTGGCAAGGCCAAACCACAATTCGTATTTCAGTTTATCACGTAACTATCTACTTAGCAAGCTTTCTAAAGCACTTTATTTATTTTTAATAACTATTAAGAAAAGCAGCTTACAAATAGTTTATCTAAAATTCACAGATCCGCCGTCAAATTCTAAAGTGCTTAACAAATTCTTTAAAAATTTTAAATTTAAAGCGTGTACGAGTTTTCCAGAACCTAACGGAGCGTTATGTTGATAAAAATCACGAATGTAACAGCCTGTTAGTTTAGTTTTCCCCAATATCCACATTTTTTCCACAATCTCCACATGGTTGTATAATTTATCCAGTACCCCCTTGTGAATATGTGGAAAACTCCTGAAAACCTTGCCTCGTATGCACTGGCTTTTGCACAAATCCTTGTAAATAACTCAAAATAAGCTAGTTTATCCACAGATTTCCACAGAATCGCCGTTTTTCAAATTCACACCAAGTTGATAACCTAAATTTAGATTTCCACAGGGTGTGAATATCACAAAATGTTATTGAAAATTGCGGTAACCCTTGATACATAGGCAATATTACTTGTGGAAAACTTATCCACAACCTGCTAAAATGGAATTTGTCGAATTGCGTCTTAATTATTTCATTAATTTTGACGAACGTATTGTGGAAAACTTTCCACCCAAAGATTCCGATACCGTTATTTGTTATTTAAGGAGGTCGTCCAA
>CP168943.1 GCA_041871065.1 Weissella confusa
ATGAAGATACTTACGTTTTCAGCGATCAAAGGTGGAGTAGGTAAGACTACATTGGCTTTCAACTATGGGGAGTGGCTGGCCGAACATGGAAATCAAGTCCTATTTATGGACTTAGACCACCAAAGCAATTTGAGCCAAACGTATAATATCTATGCCACTGAAAATACAGTTGCAAATATATTTTCTGGTCAAGGACAGGTAGATATTCATGATGTTAGTGATAATATCAGCCTTATTGCTGGTGACTTGCATCTAGATGATGTGGAACGAGAAATCGAAAATAAAACCAATAAGAATATGCTGCTTTACATGTGGTTAAGTGATAATTTTGATTGTTTAAATTTAGGACGATTTGATTATATTATCCTTGATACACACCCTGATTTTTCAATCGCTACTAGAAATGCAGCGATTATCAGTCATGCGATTATTAGTCCAATTATTCCAAGTGAACACGGATATAATGCCAAATTTAATTTGGAAGAACGATTAAAAGAATTACGTGAAGAAGCAATTGATTTTCAATCACGCAAATCATATGTGACAGCGCAACTTTATTTTGTTGCCAACATTATTAAACACAATACTAAATCTTCACATGAGTTACTGGAGTCAATTAAAGATGAAGAATCTGTAATTGGAATTGTTCCGTCAAAAGAACTGTTCAACCGAACAACTCTTGATAAAGAATCGTTATCAACTATGAAGCAAGACCATAGCACTTTCCTTAAGAATCGTGAGTTTTTCGAGGAAATGGATAACGTTTTCGCTAATATTACTAAAAACTTATAATGTATAAACAGTATGTATACATACTGTTTATACGTATACATATAGTGTATATGTACTGTTTATACATTGCGTTTTATACGCCTAATCATAACTGGTAAGGAGAATTTATAATGGCATTTAATCCGAAGAATGAACAACTAAGACAGGCAGTACGTAAGGGCGTTGAATCTGAAAAGCAAGCAAACGATAGTTTGGATAATGAATCTGTTTTGAAAGTGCCAGTGAATAATGAAGATGAAAATGAGACTACTAAACATTACACGTTTACTTTGCAACCGAGTGTTCGTAGGCGATTAGATGCGGTTGCAAAAGAAAAGGGATTTAAATCAGCGTCTAAGTTCCTAAATGCCTTGATAAGTGAATTGTAGAATAGGGTGTAAGTCACAGGGCGAAAATATTTGGGGCGCTGCCACGGGATAAGACGCGTGATGTGTAAGTCGCCAATTAATTACCTTGAGTTTAAAGGAATACGGATAACTTGTCTGTTTTCTATGGGAATCTTTAATTCCGTATATTCCGTCACGCTTTATGGATTTTACCCAGATTCCAAGCGTTGCTGATCCCTTAATTCCGAATTTCTTGCGTATTTCAACGGTCGGTACACCTTTGAGATACAGACAAACCGCTTCTATTTGAATTTCTTTTGAAAACATACGAAAACCCCATGAGTTAGATTTACTCCAACTCATGGGGTTCAGTTCATTCACCTTTAATTAAGGTGAAGCCTTTTTATATATAATTAATTGTGTATTTTTTTACCTAAGTTGTCTCCAGCATTATCAATTGCTTTTGCCGTAAAAACTGTGGCTGCAACAACAATACCACCCAATACAAGTGATGTTACAGCAGCGACTTTTAATATAGTGTTAACCATTAATCAATGACCTTCTTCCATATGAAGATAACAGGTGTAGTTATTGTACTCGAGCATCATCTGAATCGGTAACAGATTTCACCTTATCAATTCCTGCCGTGGCTTTATCTTGAACTGATTTTCCAGCATCGGTTACACGATCCTGTATGGTTACTTGTGATTCTTCGAATTCTGATTTTGTCTGAATATCGATCACTTTAACATTCAGCTCCACTAGAGTAAGACTTGTTGCTTCTTCTATCTGTTTTGCTACAACCTTACTGATTTCTTTATAGACATCATGTGCGTTATGGCCAAACTCCATCACAATATTCAAATCAACAGCTACTTGCTCTTTACCAACCTCTACATCAATTCCATCAGTTGGATTATCACTATTAACGATTTTATTCTTAATATTAGCTACAAAGCCGCCATCTACGCCTAGCAATCCTGATACATTTTCAATTGCATAACCAACAATCTTTTGGATTACTTTATCATCAAACGTCAATTGTCCTTTAGGAGCTACAGTCTCCTGTGTTAGTGTCTTATTTTCCGTAGTCATAAATTTATCCCCCCGCATTATTTATTAAAAATGTCATGTAACAGTTTACTTAATTGGATACGATTATTATCAAACAAAAGGCCTAATAAACCGAACATTCCTGTTATAAAAACTACTAGTATCGTTTTTATAAAGCCAAATTGAATTAATAAAATAGTAATTACAAAACCAATTAAGCTACTTAAAAAAACTACTGTCTGTTTACGATCCATACTCGATAAACTCCTAAAATTAAATAACTCGCGATGCCTTATTATTACGCTTATTAGATTGATTTACCTTTATATTTACTCGAATAGGTGATTTATCAACCCCAGATAGTAAGTTTCTCAAGCTATCAGTTAAGTTTTTTTCTACTCGTGGCAAATCAGATATAATCGATTTTTTATATTCAGAATCTGCGGTAACGTTGAAACGCTTAATATGTTTAGTGTTTTTGATATTGACTTGAATATTACTTAATCCTTCGCCGGATAACTGTGTCTTAATAAAACTGCTGATCCCCTCATTTCCCAAAGATAGTGTGCCTTTCCCTGAGTTAATTAACAAAATAGATTTTCTTTGCCGAGGCAACGCTATTACAACAATTAAAATTACACTAGTTAATCCTAGAATAAATAGCTCATTATATCTAAGTAACATTTGCTCGCTTAGCGAACTGTGTAAATTAATATGATCTAAAAACGAAAGTATTTTGGTAATTATATCGGGCCAGATTATCGTAGAAATACTAATTAAGTAAATTAGAAGAATAATAACAAGTAACACCTTGTACAATCTCTTCATAGCATGCCCCCTTAGTACGATATAGTGCTACTTTTTTGCCTTAATACCAAAAATTGCAGACACAATCAAAACTAAAATAACTGCTCCAATAATTGATGGGAAAATTGCCATTCCAGCTAAACTAGGGCCCCAATGTCCCAAAACACCTTGTCCAATTGAAGAACCAATCAAACCAGCTAAAATATTACTGATCCATCCCATTGACTCTCCACGATTTGTAATAGCTCCAGCTACCGCTCCAATTACAGCACCAACAATTAGTGACCAAATCATGATATATCCCCCTGAAATATAAAGATTGAAACTTTCTGTATAAGTTTCTTGCTTAGAGAATATCACCATTTTCAAAATATACAAACTAATATGCCTTGTGTATGTTCAAACTTCATATATAAAGATACTAAAAGCCAATCCTATGTATTTTATTCGGTCGAGTTAATCAGCATATGATAACGGTAATCATTAAGACAACGATCACTTTTAGCGAATCTACATCTATTGGTTACTATGGCTGAGATATGGAACCTGTTTATGTCTGTATCAGCTGATCGGGAGTTAAAACATTTATCCATATGAGGAAATTTGTGCAACAAGTTGATTATTTATATTGATTGCTTTTAAATAAATATTCCAACTAGTTCTAGGGGCGCCTGGACCTTCCGTATGATTATAGTGGACCAGTGTACATTCAATACATGAATCATACCTAAGATGGTTTTTGCGTATCATAATTTCGGGCGCGTATTATCTTATTATGTATTGTATTTATTCTGATGATGTGAAGGACATTTAGAGACAAAAACCGATGAGGCCCATGCATGAGTGATTAACTCTGATGCAATCAAGAAACTCTTACCTTCAATTAAGATAAAATCTCTTTACCTACGTTCATATAAAAATAAAGAGCGTTCTGGTTCAACTTTGGATCCATGTACTTTTCTATACTGTTTAAAATTTTAAATCATATTTTTAGAACACCTTTAATTGAGTCGACATGTAATAGCTAACCATGTATACAAAGGAACGATATGTTATATTACGTCATCGAAAATGGTGTCCTTAGGGAGTTACTTTTAGTGGTTACCAACACGCCTGCTGACAAAAAACACTTTTTTGTAAAGAAAACCCCAAACAGGTGAGTAAATCTGTTCGGGGATATCTAGAAAGATGCTCTATGGTTGAAAAAAATGAGATGGTGTAGAACTTAATATACCGTACACACAGAGCGATTTGAATTCGTTAAGGTTGAAGATCACTAAAGGTGTCTAAGGAAAAAAGTGAACGATCGTTCACAAAAAATCAAAAGAGAAACAAAAAGTATTAGCATTGGAAAGTGAATTACAGCAAGATTAAGTTGTGTCGGAATCCAACGCTAACGGCGCTAAGAACAAAAAATTTTGGGTCTCGTATATTTATATAGTCGGCTATTTTAACTCGTAAGATCTAGCCAAGATTTTATTGCCACCAGTCAGCCTTGTGCTGACAATGCGCACTTATACTCTTGACACCTGTCAAGAGTAGTTTGCCAAGGCTTTCATCCTTGGTTTTTCCTTGTATCAGAAGGCTAACGCCAACCATTAATTAATCACATTATGAAGGATCCAATGGCTATAAGATAACCGGGCACTCATCATAATTAACCACGGATGATTGACTTCGAAAATTTGTATTTCCGTTTCTAAGTACAGGAGTGTTTTACCATGATTAAAAGTTAAAATTGGTGCTGGGAAATCGGGTCTGGTCGCAACCTGATGTACGCTTTGCCGTGAGTTCATCTCCCAACGTTCTTTTAAATCTTCTCGTGATAAAAGTTTTGGTAACTGCTCTTTCTCAACTAACACTTGTTTTGTGAGTTTTGCCGTTAATTCTTCCTTAGCCGCATTGGGATGCCAATCATTTAAAATATCATATGCGTTATTACTTAAATCTAATTCCATGAATAGTCCTCCTAATGTGGCATGGTTACAAGATAAAATTTTCACCGATGATAGTAAACTTTACTATCATCGCCATGAAATACTTCAACGCTTAGATGGTAATAATTATCATAGATACCAGCCTGATACATCGCTTCCGTGATGTTGTGTAGCATGGGCGGTTCTAAGATACGTTCACGTAGTAACCAGAAATGCTCATTATCATTTTGAATAAACACACAGCACCGTTTATCTTTCACATTAAACACACGGATTTCACGGCCGTCATCATAGCGAATAATAGCTTGTAAGGCCAAATTAGTATTGGTCATATATTCATCAAAATTAGTCATGATTCATCACCAAAATAATGATCGAGTAATAGATAACCCAGCAAGTCAGTATCACCGGTGTTGTCCATGGTTGCATCAAAGGCGTCTGCAGAATAAGTATGACTAGCTGTATCAGGGCCTTGTTTATCTGACGCTGTAATGATGCGATCTAATTGAGTCTTAGTAATCCTAGTCATTAAAAATACCTCCATGGTGGCGTCAAAATGAGCAAATGCGGTCTAATTTAAGGAGATTAGTTGGCGGTATTACCCAAAATCAATTTGATCTAACATTGTTTCGCGACTTGCTTGATCTAACCCAAGATAAGTCAGTGTCATTGCCTCACTAGAATGATTCAATAGGTGCATAACTAAACCAATGTTGTAATTTGACTGCGTATAGACGCGGTAAGCGCCTGTTTTACGCATGGTGTGTGTGCCTAAATAGTTGATGCCTAATAGATCACCAACGCGTGCCATGATCTTATAAAACTGTTTCTCAGTGATATGACGATCTGGATGGGCGGTTGAGGGGAATAACCAATCCGAATTGATATTCTGTTGGACTAGCCAATCATGATATTGCAGCAAGTCTTGTTGCACGGGCTTTAAATATAACGTGTTCGCTTTACCCGTCTTTTTATCATGAATAAAGGCCGTGTTTTTAACAGAGCCATCTGGATTATAGATATCTGATTTCTTTAACGTCATGACATCACTCACCCGCAGCAGGGTGGCTTTGCCAACTTGAAAGATGGTGTAGTTACGGCGACCCGCCCGAAAACTATCTAATAGGGTGTCTTGTACCATTTTTAAGACATTAGAGTCTTTGATAGGCAGAACAATTTGTTGCACCATTAGCTACTCCTTTAAAGTTAATAATTTGATTTATGATAGCGTATCTGCTATCATATTGTTATGGAAAAATTTGAGTTTGATTATTACGATTGGGCTGAATTTGAACAGTTCTTAGATCAATTACCTGATAAAGATGCTGCCAAATTAATCGCAACTATTCAGAATATTGAAAATAATGGCCTCTTAGTTGCGGAAAGACAATTATGGGTAAAAAAGCTAGAAAATAATCTCTATGAAATTCGTTCTAAACGATCTTCAAACATTCAAAGGGCTATTTACTTTCAAGTCAAAGGTAGTCAATACATTATTACTAACGCTTTCACGAAAAAAACGCAAAAGACACCTGAAAATGAAAAGCAAATCGCTCGGAATAGACGCAGTCAGTATTTGAATAAGGAGGAAAATCAATGAGTAAACTTGATGCATACGTTGCCGAACGTAGTAGAAACAATCCTGAATTTTCACAAATTGTTGAGCAAGAAAATATCAATTTAGAGGTAGCAGTGAAAGTTCGCGACCTTCGTGAAAATATGGGGTTGAGCCAACGTGAATTTGCCAGTTTGATTGGTAAACCACAATCAACGATTGCACGCATTGAAAATGGTTCGATGAATGCTTCAACAAAGATACTATCCGAGATCGCCCAAGCAACAAACCAACGATTGACCATTCAATTTAGTCCAGCATTTTAAAAGCTATTATAACATTAAACAAAAAAACAGCCCCCATTATCTAGTCACTAGATAATGGGGGCTGTTTTAATCAGTTTTCAAAGGGGCGATTTAATTATCGCCCCTTTTAGATAATTTACCATCTGCAATTTCTAAAATAGAATGTTGTCATCCACTTTAAAGAAGCAAACATTCCTTTGATAAATAAACCGTCTGATATTGAGGGGATTGTCGGTATCAATTAAAGAAACAGCTAATTCAAACACCTTTCTTTTTGATAATCCATTAAAAATTCACACCTGCTTGCCTTATCTTGGATCCTGATATGGACAATAAATTTGCGTTAAAAGAATTGAATTATATATAATTGATTGAGGGGAATCAGAGTATGAAAATATCAGAACATTGCTGCAATAATCTTGTACAAAAAATAACATCCAAATTGGGAATTAGATTCAAAAATTATTTCTAAATAATTTTAATTACTTAATTATTTTAAATCCTGATTTGTGATTCGATCACATCATTAAATTCTTGAATAGCAAGGTGAATAATGAAACATTTTAGTAATATTATTATTGGATTTGGAAAAGCGGGTAAAACACTTGCAGGAACACTTGCAAAACACGGTGAAGAAGTATTAATTATTGAAAAGGATCCCAACATGTATGGCGGGACTTGTATCAATGTTGCTTGTTTACCGACTAAAAACATGATTATTAATGCCCACCGGGGTATAGAATATGAAGTCGCTTTAAAAAAGAAAAATGCCCTAACAGCAATGCTACGTAATAAAAATTACCATAAGGTGGCTGATTTACAAGAAGCCACTGTTTTAACAGCTACTGCTGAATTTTTGGATGACCATACGGTACGAGTATCTGATAACTCAGGGCAGGAAACTTTAACTGCAGATCGTATTTTTATTAATACAGGAGCAACACCAATTTGGCCTAATATTGATGGATTGCTTGCTAGTAAACATGTTTATTCGTCCACAGACTTACTTGTAAAAGATAAACAATTAAAGGAATTAGTTATTCTTGGTAGTGGACCAATTGGCTTGGAATTTGCATCAATGTATGCACAATTTGGTAGCCATGTGACCATCATTGATAAATCATCTAAGATTTTAGGACACTTTGAGCCTGAAATTGCCGAACAAGCTAAAAATGATTTAGAGGAGGATGGTGTATCCTTTTTGTTAGAAAGCAACTTAACTGGTGTAAATGATACACTAGATGGTGTTACATTAACTATAAGCACACCAAAAGGGATTAAAAATATACAGGCCGATGGGTTATTAGTTGCTACGGGACGTAAAGCTAATGTGACCGATTTGCACCTAGAAAGAACTAGTATTAAAACAGGTAGACACGGTGAAATTTTAGTCAATGATATACTAGAAACAGATGCTAAAGATGTCTATGCTTTAGGTGATGTTACCGGCGGGCCACAATTCACGTATATTTCGTTAGATGATTGGCGTATTATGGCTAATCATCTATATGGCGATAAGACACGAAGTCGTTTAAATCGACCAGTATTTGCGAATACTATTTTTCTAAATCCGGCTATTAGTAGTGTCGGAAAAACAGAGGCACAGCTGAATGAGGCAGGCATTGATTATAAAGTACTGAAGATGCCAGCAGCTAGTGTTCCTAAGACACAAGTAATTGGTAATCCAAGAGGTAGCTATAAAGCATTAATAGATCCACAGACACATCAAATTTTGGGTACAACTATTTATGCTGAGGAATCATTTGAGACGATTAATATCATTAGTCTAGCGATGCAAAATCATCTTTCAGCTGAGACTTTGCGCGATCAAATATACACGCATCCAACAATGACGGAAGCATTAAATGATTTGTTTGATCAAATTTAATAAATCATTTATAACAAATTAAAACAAAAATACTCAAGGTCTTATCTAAATGCCTAACTTTTTTATGGCACTTCAGTATACCCTAGTGTTTTTTTGAGGGGGTACATGATACATTGCACCAATGGGTCACGCCGTGACATGGCAATTTATCATTGTATGATCACCTTCAGTGAGAGCATGTCATGCAGAACGCTATCCTCTGGGGCAAGCTGGTGTGAGATTAACCACATAAAATAAAACGAAAAAAGATGATCTTATACTTAAAAAATGGAGAATTTTTTGAGTATAAGATCATTTTTGTCTGTAATTATTTTGATAGTTGCTGGTTGGCTATTTTTTTGTATCCAAAAACCAATAATCACGAAAGTCACCAACTAGTTTTGAATAGGGATAGCCAATTATTCTTTGGCTTTGTAGCTTATTCGATAAATATTCTTTCAAAATCCAAGGATCTTCAGGTGAGACGTGATCTGGTTCTAATATTTATTTGATTGTCTTTTTGTACAGAAGTATTTAAGTCAATGGCTGCATGTTCAATAGTCAAATGACTTAATTTTAGATTTTGACGAAGTTCTTTACTAGTATTGATACGCTCTATAAAATTTAAAGACATTTTATTCCTCTCTTTCGCTATTAAAATCATGCTGATAAAGGTTTAGCTAATGTTCCACAAGAGTAGGACATCACCAATATTACTTATGCATACAAGCACCCTATAATCAGCTTTTTTCTTAAAAAATATGTAGTTATAAAAAGACTCGATGACATATAAGTCATCGAGTCTTTTCCCAAAATTAATAGGTCATTACTAGCAAAATACGTCACATTATAATATATGTTCGCTATGTACAATTAGCGAACATTGTTGACACTTTAGAAAGTGCTCACAGGTATCATGTTTTATAGTAATTTACTTTCTTTAAGTAACTCTTCGATAAACGTTCCATTTATCTTCTTTTTTAGAGCTACTTTAGCTAATTTTGGAATTCCTAAATTAGCCTCATCAATGGTTTTTTTATCTCCCATGTAGTAGATGGCTTTAAGTAGTTCTCGAATATCATAAATGGATCCATAAACTTCAGGAACAGCACGTTCAACTTCAAGTAAAGTATATACAGATTCCATGGCAGTTCTAATTGAATATTCGGTAGTAAATACAGTGTCATTACTAGGTGACTCTGCGAAATTACCAATAAAGGCTAGATTAACAGATCCCTTAGGAACAATATCTGGCCTATCACCCGCAACACGGGGCATAAAGTATGATGTAATAAATGGCATAAATACTGGAACGGTATTTATATTGTTTTGGTTAGACAATTGTTTGATTTTTGTCTCAGGGACACCAAGGTGATAAAGGAGTTCTTGAGTAATTTCTTCACCAGAACTTTCTACAATGGTCTTATCAACAAAATTTCCTTTGGTATCTGAATACAGTCCATATATCCATACAATTGTTTCATTTTCTTTTTGTTCTTTGAAATGTGGCTGCCTGTGAACAGCAAAACTCATCAACCAGTTCGAATCGGTTATGGTAATGATTCCACCACTATTAATTTTGTGATCATGCAAATCACGATTGGTGAGACGTTCAATGTAGGGTTCAATTTCTGGTGATTTTATAGTGGCTGTCGCTGACACGAACCAACTTTTTTCAGGTAGGTTATCATAGAATACTTCTGGATGACCGAAATCATTAGATTGTTCTGCCAGATTCTTCCACAGTGTCCAACTACCACCCAACTCTTTTGATATAGGAGCGGGTTTATCATGGCTCCCATATGTTGAACTTTCTGTAATAGAACCATTTGTAACGAATACAAGATCATCACGTGATAGGCTAACATCATCACCGTCCTGGATCACGAGTTTTTTTGCAATTTTTTCGTCATTTTCAAAATCTACCACAACATTATTAACTTGTGTATCATAGATGAATTCGACATTATATGACTCTAAATACTTTATAATTGGTAGAACCATAGACTCATACTGATTGTACCTATTGAACTTTAGGGCGCTAAAATCAGGTAGTCCATCAATATGATGAATAAATCGCATCGTGTATCGACGCATCTCAACTGCAGAATGCCACTTTTCAAAAGCAAACATGGTTGCCCAGTACATCCAAAAATTACTTTCAAAGAACTCATTTGAGAAAAATTCCTCAATAGTCGTCTTACCCAGTTTTGACTCAGGAGTTAAAACTAAATCTATTAATTCTTTAGATTTTTCATCCAAAGTATACAGGCCATCCGTTGGGACGCGTTGTCCCCGATTATAAATTAGGCGAGTATTAGATGAATTTGGATCATCTTTATCTAGCCAATAAAATTCATCTAAGTAAGAGGCGTCTTCAATTTCTAAAGAAGGAATTGATCGATACATGTCCCACATAGTTTCAAAATGATTTTCCATTTCTCGACCACCGCGTGTCACAAAGCCGATATTGGCACGCTTTTCTCCATCTAACGATCCACCCGGAGTAGGCAATTCCTCATATATATGAATTTTTTCCCCGGACATTTGTCCATCGCGCACCAAGAAAACAGCGGTCGCCAATCCGGCCAGCCCTCCTCCAATAATATACGCTGATTTTTGATCCACATTTTTGGGCTTTCTTGGACGTGCAAAAGCTTCATAATTTCCGTTAGAATATCGCATAATTGCCTCCTCTTACTACGCTTTATGTTGATGTACTCTATTTTTAAAATGACTCTTGTTGGTATTCAGGGTTAGGATGTTCATAAAATCCCATGAACTGACTTTGAAAGGCAACTTGCTCACCTGAAATGCCACCACCTGCAACAGTTACATTTTTATAAATATGTTTCCTCCTATCAATGATTTAATAGGTTAATCATAGCACTAAGAGAAAACGCTTTCAAAAAATAGCCACTAAAGTGAAACAGTCACTTTAGTGGCTGCAATCACCATGAATAATCGGTGTGGTTTTGAAAGTTGGGAGTCTCCAATTAGCAGGCAAATTTGTTGCATCGTATCATAATTCATATATAACAGTCTGATTATAAAGTTACGAAAAATGTAGCGACATTAACGGGGTATTATTATTCATAAAAAAAAAACAGCCCCCGTTATCTCCTAGGTAGATAACGGGGGCTGTTTTAATAGCATTTGTAAGGGGCGATTATGTAATTATAGACCCTATAACAAAAAGTGATCTAAGAATCAAAAATATAAATACCTAGTTGCTTTTCTAATCTTTGTATATGCTTATTAGGAACTTTTTTAGTGTGGCTCATATACAATAACCTTTTTTAACTTCATATCGGAATAAGTGAACAGTTTCATCAGATACAAAATACGGAAGAATATAAATAAAGTTTTTTAAATGAATGCTCTTATGCTAGATTTACGGACAGATTTTCTTCTGCTCTGTAAACTAATAGCATAGGAGCATTTTTTAATATGATTCGATAAAAAAAGAATTTAAGCAGTCTCTTGTTGAGATGCACAATCAAGGCCGTTCATATACTGATCGACGGCCGAGACTCCGACTCTGTGGAGTTTGCGTTACGAGAAATCAAGCTTGAGTGGGGTGACTGTCTGCGCACGGTTACCGCAGACACTGGCCCGGAGTTCTCGACTCTGAATAAGGCCTTTGAGGACACAGATACAGACATCTTCTACGCGCATTCATACACCTCATGCGATCGCGGCTCCAACGAGGCCCACAATCGCATGATTAGACGTGACTACCCAAAAGGCGAGTCGCTGGATGATGTTAGTCCCAGCCAGGTGTTGGCTACCCAAGACCGTCTTAACGGGCTTCCCCGGAGAAAGCTAGACTACCGTGGCCCCCAGGAGTGTTTTGAGACCGAAGTGCGCCGGACTCAGCGTTCAGCACAACACGTAAGCTAAACAATGAACCACTCATAAGATAACAGGCTGTTCTTGGAAGTGTCTCAACACCCCCGGCTAACTTGTTCTTGCAATTTGGGAAAAAGAAGTCTACGGTTATTATGTAAACTAAAATAAAGTAGCCGCTTTTGTACGCTGCTTGAGCCTACACGGATCGTCACACAAAACGCGAGATGACATTAGTCCGCTCTTCTTTTTCTACTCAAATTTAAGCAACGCCTAAAGCGACACAAAGTACCATTAATCATACAAGGAGGACTCGTTTTGAAACCTGCAAAAACTAAGTTTAGTGATGTCCCTGATGGCAGTATTCATCAATATGATCAGATTTTGAAATATTTTAATAATCAACCAGCCGATCAAACGAAACCGCGTGGTAATCGGATCACATTTGTCACAACTGGCATTATCGGTTTTGATGGCGGTCAAACAACGATGCTGCATCTAGGTACGCTGCTGGCCAACGCCGGTTACGATGTCTACTATTTAAGCTATGTCCCACAAAGCCAAGACGAAATGATTCAGAATGCTGAATTTAATTATCCCGGTTACAAAGGAACCTGTCTGCCAATGGGCGAACTTGAGTCCCATTGTTCCGATATTTGGGCCGCCACGTTATGGGAATCCGTTTATGTGATCAAGAACAAACCAGGGTACAAAATGTATTTTGTTCAAGATTACGAACCGTATTTCTATCCATATGGCGATCGCTATCAGATGGCGCGACGAACTTACAGTCTAGGTCTGCACATGGTATCGCTTGGTCCATGGTGTGCCCACATGATCACCATGCATTGCAAGGTTCACAGCCCTATTGATGTGATTAACTTTCCTGTCGATGTCGCACGATATCCATTCAAGGAACGCGACATGGGACCTTATGAACAAAAAAAACAAATCAAGCTTGCTGTCTATACCAAGTGGAGCAGCCCGCGGCGCGCACCCATCAACATTCAGATTGTCCTCGAAAATTGCCGCCAGTTACTGCGCGCCAAAGGAATCGATCTCAAAATTCAATACTTCGGTACCGACCGCAGCAAACGCTTCATCAATGGTGAAAACCTTGGTAAGCTGACTCCCCCGGAATTAAATCGACTTTACCAAAGTGCTGATTTCGGGATTGCGCCATCTATGACCAATTTTTCGCTTGTCCCTTATGAAATGATGAGCACTGGCCTGCCACTCATTGATTTTAAGGAAGGCACAGGAAGCTACTTCTTAAAAGACGGGACCTATTTTGCCAGTCATCTTGATGAACGAGATCTGGCCAAAACGCTTGCAAATGCTTGTGCCAACCCCGACACGATCAGCAACCAAGTTCAAAATGGTCAAGCCTTTCTTAAAACGATTGGCTGGGATCGAACTGAAAAAGACATGCTGGCGATCATTGCAAACCTGTATGCTAATGTCGATGTGGTCAAATCCTAAAAAAACTGACTGTGAAGCTAGCTCGGCGCTTGTCGCCGGGCTTTTTTTCTGGGAAAATAAGCTTTGGAATAATCGACAAAAATCTTATTATGTTCAAACCGCGCGTTTTAAAATCAAGATAGCCACTTTTATTACAAATTTGGGACAATAAAAAACATCAAGAACAGATTGCTCTTATGCTAGATTTACGGACAGATTTTCTTCTGCCTTGTAAACTAATAGCATAGGAGCATTTTGTTTGTCTTGATGAATAATCCGGGTTAAATCATATTAGGGTATCACAAATACTTTACAAATATGTTTTGCGTCGCAACAAAAACCAGCAAATTAGGCTTAGTATAACAGAGATAATCAGCACAGCAAAAACACCATAAGAAGATTTTTCAAACGGAACATCGACATTGATTCCCCAAAAACCAAAAATAATCGCTGGAATAGTCAAAATGATTGATATCTCTGTTAGAGTTTTCATAATCATGTTCAGCTGATACGAAATCATATTGTTTATCATATCTTCCAAATCATCCAAATATTGGCTGTAACCTGAAATAATTCTATCCATTGTGTCGTTTGTATCGTATATCTCATCAATTATTTTCTTGGTGGTAAAATCAATATCATTAATAGTTGTGAAATTTTTTTTAATGAAATCCAGCGCTTTGTGATTAGCGTCATAGGTTGTTGACAAAGATATCATGTATTTTTGAAGAGTTAATAATTCACCAAACGTTGGTCTGAGTGGACCGGACGTTGATATTTCTGAGTCTAAATCATCAATTTTTTCCTTGACTCCACGAAGGTCGTTAAGCATCACATAGAAATCTTTTTGCATAATCTTTAAAAGTACTTCCTCCACGAAATTATCGACATCACGTAAAACCATATTGGATAAGAGTTCGGGAATGAATTTTAATTTTTGTTTTGTAAAAATTATCAACTTATTTTTAAATACCACGAAAACAACAGATGTCGTCATATTATCTAGATGCACACCTTCATGTACCTCGGGTAACAAAAAACTTACGAGCAAACTTTTTGCATCGTTCTGATCTATCATCGTGTCATATGCAACTCGATCATCAAACGTTAGTATATTGCCTATTTTAAAGTCATATTTATGTTCAAAAGATTCGATATATTCTCGTTCGTCACCATAAACATAAACAACAGAAGAATTTTTGATATTTGATTCTGACGAAACCAATAATGTATCTTTTGTTAAAGAATAAGTTTTCAGCATTGTAATCCTCCAGCTTTATATTTTTCTCAAAAATAAATGCGTAATTGTTGTGAAATAAATACGTTATCAGTTTTAAAAACATTTTGTCTTATGTATGATAACCTGCCAAAAATTTTATCTCACACATTATCTAGACAATCTTGTCTCCAGCTTCTAATGTATTATCTAATTTGTAATTATAACCCTTCAATTATTATTGAAATGAACCAAAAAAATGGAGTGACGTTTAAGCGATTAACTGATCGGAAAGATTTCGGTATTGAACTGGAGCTTTTCCGGCGATTGTTGTGTACCAGCGACCACCTTCAAGATGGTTTCGGCCATTGCGTTATCTAAGCGCGTTCTGCCATTGTGCCTGATCCCAAGCAGACTTCCGTGACGTCAGTGAAAACATTTTGATATGGACGGTCCGTCGTGAACCGACGGCTAACACGATTTGGTGATATGTGACTAACAGTGCCCGCGTAAGAATTGTACATCAGCGCCATGTTTGAAGGCAGTACAGATATTCCCATTCATCTCCATGATTTTCAGTACAACCTTATGGTTGGTATTGAAGCCACGATGACGTAGTTCTTGTGTGACACGACGATAACCATACTCAAGTTATCACCACGGATTGATGTAATCACGTCGATTAACTCACGTGGATACTCCTTGTACGCACGCTTGGACACATCGTGATAACTACTGCTAGACATCTCAGCCACTTGAAGAAGTAACCTCAACTTGCCCTTCAATTATGCCTTAGAACAGTGGTTACTACCGCTTTGTCTTGGTTTGTAATTTCTTCTTTTCTGGCACTAAGGCCTCGAATTTTTCCAGATAGGAGACCTTAATGCGAAGTAGCTCATTCTCTTCTAGCTTCTTGAATTTGTCTTGTTCTGGCTTGTTCATTGTTCATTTCCGCCTTCGTTTATCAGGTTTTAGACGACCAGACTCTAAAGCACATTCTCACTGCCATATTAGAGAAGCATTCCTCAAATGGAATTTCTTTGCCGTTACTGGTAGAGAAGCGCGGTGTTCTGATCGCCATCTTATAACCTTGATTTCACAGTAGTAAGCATGGTTTGTCTTGCTTCGATTTGAATTATTCAAACCTTCAGATCCAAGCATCTTAATGTTGGTTAGCCGGTTAAGAATGGTGGGGCACCTTTGATTCCAAACTTCCTCCGGATCTAATCAGGTGGCACGCCCTTTAGATACATGCTTATTTCTTCAAGTTGTACTTCTTTTGAAAACATAACAAAACCCCGTAAGTTAAATTTACTCCAACTTACGGGGTTTAGCTCAGGTATATTAAATTATCGCCTTTTTTATTTTAGCTTGTTGACACTGACATATATACCATTACATCCAGTTATTTTTTCATCTCACTCTATACGAAAATTTCAATTTAATTTGACAACTCATGACATCTCTTCATATTTCATAATTAGAATTAAATGGGCCATATTGGGCATTTGTGTAAGCTTATATTCTATAAGTGTTATAATTTAATTACTAACCTATACCTATATAGCTAGTTGATAGAATCTTTTGAATTAATAGTCTACATTCAAGTAACAGGTGAATGCACGTATTCGATCATGGAGGATAGTTAATAATGACTAAAATGCAACATGATGATGGTTTTAAATTTCCTAAACAGCATCAGCCTGAGCCGGGTTTACAAAGTAAAATGTCGCCACAACCAGATGACGGATCCACAACTTATGCCGGATGTAATCGACTTAGGGGAAAGAAAGTCTTAATAACCGGTGCTGATTCAGGCATTGGTAGGGCGGTAGCTATAGCATATGCGAATGAAGGCGCTGATCTTGTATTAAATTATCTTCCAGAAGAAGAAAGTGATGCACAAGATGTTAGACGAATTATTGAATCTTTGGGTCGTAAAGTAGAACTAGTTCCCGGAGATTTGAAAGACGAAGCATTTATCAAAGAATTAGTGAAACAAACTGTACTATCGATGAATAAGATAGATACTTTAGTATTAGTAGCCGGTAAGCAACAAGCTAATACAGATATCACTACTATATCTACAGGTCAGATGATAGATACCTATACTACAAATGTTTTCAGCTTAATTTGGTTAGTCAGGGAGGCATTAAAATATATGCCAAACGGCAGTAGCATCATAACAACTAACTCTATTCAAGCAGAAGATCCTTCAGCATATTTAATTGATTATGCAGGGACTAAGGCTGCAATTAAAAATACAACGTTTGGGTTAGCAAAACAATTAGCTCAGCGAGGCATTCGTGTCAATAGTGTTGCTCCAGGTCCTATTTGGACACCGTTGCAAGTGGCAGGGGGACAATTAGCAGAAAATATACCTACGTTTGGTAAGGATACTCCCCTAGGTAGAGCCGGGCAACCCTCTGAAGTAGCCGGAGCATATGTTTTTCTGGCTTCAGATGAGGCTAGTTATATAACAGCTACATCTATCAATGTTACGGGGGGGCTAATTTAATTAAGTTTCTTTCTTATATCTACGCGAGAATTCTAATTTTATCCAAAGTATAGAGGGTGCTAAAGAATGAGTATAAATAAGCAAAAAATTTCGAGAAATAAAGTGTTAAACCTATTAACTTTATTCCAACTCTTAATAAGTTTATACCAAGTCATTAAGACCATTAAAAAGGGAAAATAAAGTAAGAGTCGCCTAGTTTATTATCTATCGATAGATATTTTAATATCCAACGTTGATCATTCTTAATTGTCAACCGATAAATTGACAAAAAAAGCAGCTAAATTTTTACAAATTTAGCTGCTTTTATCTTAGTTAAGATTAGCGTAACATTTAAGGGTTGCTTGCCGATTAATCAAAATCAATCTGCTTTTTTATAATCTGCCGGTTCTGGCTTACCCTTAACTTCTTTCTGAGGGCTGAATGAAATATCTTCTTCTTCATTCTTATCTTTTTTCGTACTATCTTTAGTCATAGTGGCCTCCCTGATTACCTAATACTGTATACTTGATACTTAATAAGTGTAACAAAATAAACTCAAAAGATAAAATTTCTATTAAAATTTTTATAATTAAATATTAATAGGGTTGTTTTTATAATAGCACTAAATTAGTGCTAACTTAATAACAAAATAATGCAAGTGTGACTAATATGATTGCTAAATAATACAACATAGCTCATCAAGAAACACTATGTTTTACGTCTTTTTTGACTTTTTCACAAGTTAGAATGATAAAAAATAACCCGTAAGTATCCAGTTAACCTAACCTATAGTATAATTTTTAACATAAAATTTTAAGTACATGTACAAAAAAAGCTAGTCACGCCCCTTTGTTGGATTGTGACTAGCTTTTTTGTGTATATAACTATGTTGTCCAGAAATCAACGTAGTTATATGTGGATTATAGGGGCATATTCTGCGCATTGCCTTAGATTATTAAACAATTTAATTAATTATTTTCAGAAAGGTATATATGAATCATGGTGCAACAAATTGTCCTACCCATCAAAGACACCGACATCTTAAAAATGGTACAAGATACACTTCTCGATAGTGTCCGTGCTGGTCGCCGAAATTACACCGTTTTTCAAGTTGGTAAGGCCACGCTACTACGTGTGAGTGATGTCATGACATTAAAAAAATCAGATGTCTATAATCCAGACGGCTCTGTCAAAAATACAGCCTTTATTCATGATAAAAAGACCGGTAAAGCAAACACGTTATATTTAAAGCCTGTTCAGCAAGACTTGTTGTAATATCATGATTGGCTGGTCCAAGAAAATATCAATTCTGAGTGGTTATTCCCCTCGATAGATCATCATGATCGCCATATCACCGAGAAACAGTTTTATAAAGTGATAGCGCGTGTTGGTGATCTACTAGGTATCAACTATTTAGGCACGCACCCCATGCGTAAAACAGGCGCTTATCGTGTCTATACACAGTAAAACTACAACACGGACTGGTGCTGCATTAGCAGCTATAATTTCTTAAAAGATTCAAAAAGATCACCTCAACCAAAGGGAGTAGACATAACATCGATTTTATACAGAGCAGTTAACCAGATATAGTGTCGATATTTTGCTCAATTATTATATTGTTAAAAAATATAAAAAGCAGTGGATCAAATATTTGATCCACTGCTTTTTATTACAGAACTTCTTATCCGGTGTGTGACTGGACTTTATCTAAATTATGAACGTGTGTGCCGTAACATGGAGTCGGAAAACTCAAACTAACTTAATTAATTTGAATCATTGTACCGGCAGAGTCTCCACCAGCAACCTTAGGCATGTCTACGGTCAATACCCCATTCTTAAATTGTGCATTAATCTTGGCAACATCCACTCCAGGTAGATAATAAGCTCGTGATAATGTGCCGCGAATTCGCTCGCTTTGTAACAGATTACCTTGAGAATCAGCATGGTCCTCAAACTCATCACGCTTGGCGCTCAACAAGAGTTGATCGTTCTTGTAGGTCATCTGAATTGCTTGTTTTTCTACACCAGGTAATTCCGCTGAAACAATAAAGCGATCATCACGCTCTTCCACGTCGGTTTGAATAGTTTGATTTGTTAGCTGTTGATTAAACCAAGGGTGCATTGAATGATCTAAGAAATCAAAAACACCATTAGAGTCAAAACGTCGCAACATATCATATGACATAATTCGTACCTCCGATATCTCTTTCTACAATTCTGTTATAGTCCCAAAAATTATATATGTCAAAATTAAGGTCACATTGTCTCTCTTTTTTTATTTGAAGACTACCTGACGATAACGGACAATCAGCACTCGGGGAAGCAAAAATACCATTGATGATTTTCTGGAAATAAGAAATTATTAAACTGCGAGATATGATCCTATGGCTTATCTAGCAGGAAAAATTCACACATAAAATACCTATACCAAAGGGAGTAGACATAACATCGATTATTCAGATATGAACTTATTTAGGGTCTATAATTATAGAAGTGATTGTTTGGTTGATAATAAAATTTAGTGCATATAATAACAACTAACAGGAGGTTAAGTTACTATGCAAACAAAAACAGGTCGTGCACTTGGAAATGAGTTCATCAATTCCATTCATGGATGGTAATCGTTACAAATACTTATACTAAGAAAGGCCGAAAAATGAGCCAAAAAAAAGATTTATTAAATCAATTCACTTTAGCCATTAATGACGTAGGTAGAGACAGTGAATTAGGAGTTTTTTTAAGAACTTATCAAGAAAAATTAGCCAAAAATCAGTTGAAAGGCCTTGAAATTCCTCGCTTTACTGATGGTATCTCAAAAGTAGTTCGTAAATCACATCAAGGTGTTCCTACATCGGTTACAAAACTTATTTCGATGGTGAATCGCCGTGGTATTTTGAATGGCTTCGGACTAGGATTACGAATGTTATAAAAGTGAACTGAACCCCATGAGTTGGAGCAAATCTAACTCATGGGGTTTTTGTATGTTTTCAAAAGAAATTCAAATATAAGCAGTTTATCTGTACCTCAAAGGTGTACCGACTGTTGAAATACGCAAGAAATTCGGAATTAAGGGATCATCAACGCTTGGAATCTGGGTGGACTCCATAAAACGTGACGGAGTATATGGAATTAAAGATTCCCATAGAAAGCAGACAAGTTATCCGTATTCCTTTAAAATCAAGGTAATTAATTGGCGACTTACACATCACGCGTCTTATCCTGTAGCAGCGAGAAAGTTCAGGGTGACTAGCCCTTCGTTGATTTGGCAGTGGGAACGTGCGTTGGAGTCTGGTCGGCTAAAACCTGATAAACGAAGGCGGAAACGAACTATAAATAAGCAAGAACACGACAAGATCAAGAAGCTCGAAGAAGAAAATGAACTACTTCGAATTAAGGTAGCCTACTTATAATTACGTTGATTTAGGGTCAATTTTATCAGGAATAAAAACAGTAATAGACGCATTAACATACTTCATCAGTGCAATTGCCGGTATTTCTCTTTTTATCGCTGGAATAGGTGTTATGAATATGATGTATATTTCTGTATCAGAACGAACACAAGAAATTGGAATACGCCTATCAATAGGTGCCAAGCCTAAACAAATTTTGCTACAATTTCTATTTGAAGCAATGTTTTTAACATTACTAGGCGGAATTATAGGTTTTGCACTAGGAGCTATTATTTCAATGTCCATTTCAGTATTACTCCCGTTTAAGGCCATTGTGACATTGAAATCTTTTGTACTCGCATTTTCCGTTTCTACTTTGGTTGGTATTACATTTGGAATATTGCCAGCAAAACAGGCAGCAAGCAACAACCTAATAGATATCCTTAAATAGTAACCTATACCAAAAGCAGTAGACATAACGTACATTATCCCAAGTGGTTGATCTGACGCGGTTTGGCGCACTTTGTGCAGCAACCCCCATTCACAAACTCAAAAAAAGCCCGAAACAGCGTTTCACAAACGTCAGTTTCGGGCTTTTTCACAATTTAGACCAATTACTCGCAAACAGGTCAAAAATGATACTACCAATTTGGGGATTTAGAGGTAGAATAAACTTATCTCAAATACTCAATCTATATTTTTGAATACTATCAACAGCAAAAAGCTAGTTACCGGCCACAAAAGTGGACAGCGACTAGCTTTTTGTTGTCACCAATAATTACCCGTTAAATTAAGTCATATCAGGAGCTAATTACGTTCACTTTAATCAGAACATGATATATTAGATGTAACCCATAGATTTCATCTATACTTATAAGTTACTCTTACACAACACAAAAAGGTTTAGTGAATATTCACTAAACCTTTTTGTGTTTCTACCAACCGAAGGGCGGTTAGTTAGGTTGTTGCCAAAGGCAACTTCCAGTATAATTTTAAACATCAAATTTTAAGTACATGTACAAAAAAATCCAGTCGCTGTCCTTTTTTGGATGGTGACTGGATTTTTTCTATCAAAAAACGAGCGGTTAGTTAAGTTGTTGCCACCGGCAACAACCTAGTACATATTTTAAGCACAAATACAGCCCTACAATTGGGTTGTGTGTAAGTGCGCATTGTTTTAAACAAAGTTCTCATTTATTGCTTGTTCTGATAAGGTTATACTGCGATGCTGTTTATCAAGAACGCCGATATGGTAGGTCAGATATTGATAAAGATACAGACGAAGTATTGAATAATAAGTAAGAGTGTAATTTAGGGGGAAGCAATTATGAAATTTGAAGAAACATTATTACCAGAAAAATCAGATGTAATGACATTACAAAATATGATCAGAAAGTATAATAGGCAAAATTTTGAAACTGCAAATCAAACAGATTTTGCTATTTACATAAAAGATGATAATGAGAATGTTATGGGGGGAATTTCAGGAAAAATATTTGGGAATTGGATGGATATAGACTATTTAGTTATTCATGAAAGTTTGCGTAGAAATGGGTTAGGTCGGGAGCTGTTACAAAAAGCCGAAGACCTGGCTATACGTAGTAATTGTAAAAATATATTTCTATACACATTTGATTTTCAAGGTAAAGATTTTTATCCCAAATTTGGATTTAAAGAAGTTTACGTAAAAAGAGAATATCCTTTAACTGGGTCAGAGCATTTTTTTGTTAAGAAATTATTAAATGAAATCGATAAAGAGACTGGCGAAATACTAGAAAAAACTGAATGATTTGATGAGAGGGCGGATTAATAGATCCGTCTTTTTTTTGTTGTTGGCTAGCCAACTTCTGATACAAGTTTTTAAGCACAAACTCTAGTGATTTATCAGTGGAGTATAAGTGCGCATTCTGATGCAATCAGGGGACCAATTTCATCACTTTTTTAAAGTGATGTGTAAGTGCGCTTGTCAGAAAAAACGCTGACAGATGCCCAAGGAATTTTTTTATCGATCCAACACTAATTAGCCGCTAAAAAGACCCCCACGCTCGCTGTACAAATTTGGCAGAAGTGAAAGCCACATTAATGCCTACTCCGTACTCTATTTCCACCGGCTAAATGGAGCCTTCGGCAGACACAGGGGCTTGCCCCTGGACCCCTGCATGCTGACGCCTGTTTAAACCCCTTAGTAAACAACATGTTGAACAAAACACCAATCAAGTCATTGCGGATAGCCTGCAAGGCTCTCTCTCTCGACACTCCACCAACTATCCCCTTAATGGGGCTAATTGGTGTGTTTCGTTGAGTGCATCTCGCAACGACTGATATTTCTATCACAGTAGATTATGTTCAAGCTACCCCTCACAACCCTTGTCCGTGCTTTGACGTTGTTTTATATCTGGTGGTGTCTATTTATATTGCTGACACCTAAAAACGCCTCTGAGAGCATCTCAGGGCGTTTTTTTGATATACGGTAACTGTTTAACCCGATACACGATACTGGGACTACTGACTTCGAACGATTACTCGTTCAGCTTGTCCGCATGCTATATTTCTTCATCACGGCGCAACCCGTGATCGGACACCTAACCGCTACCCATTGTGTTGGACGGTTAACTATCTCTTCTCCACGTCTCTGTTTTTGCTGTCTGTGGAGCATACAGCAAGGCCCTTCACGTGCCGTCCTACTCTCCATGTAGGCTTCTTTGTCCTGAGTACGTTCTACTCTGTCGCCGTAACGGGGCGGGTATCGAGTGCAAAAATAATGAGAGACAATGCGACTATTCTTAGTCACATTGTCTCTCGTCAGAAGTTGTTCTTTTCTTGACGCATTCTTGGTAAGTACCCTATAATGTACTTACATATTGAATGAGAACGTGCTCTGAATGGTCGTAACATTCTTTGCACTGGCGCTTATCTTGCTTGCCGGCTTGATAAGCGCCTTTTCGTTTATATTATATTAGCTATTGACCTAATTCGTTGTTCAATGAATATCATCTGGCTGTACAAACGGTTATGGGCTGGGTCAAAAATCTCAAATCAATCCCAACTGCTCTTATACTAAGAATAGTCCATTTTTTAGTATAAGAGCATCCAGTATAGCCCATGCATTTTCTATTCTTTTTATTACCAATAATTTTGATATTCAATTTTTGATAATCAATAATTATTAGTTCTTATTGTGCATATTATTTTTAATTAAATCACGTAATTGACGAAAATCATTTTTTACGTCGTAATCGTGCAGCTTTTGCGAAATTAGCTGTTGTAACAGTTCTTCTATACTCTCTACGTCAGTTTCGTCCGTATAATCGATCCAATCGATGTGCTCTAACCAATCAATATAGGCATGCTTTCCTTTTCCATAACTATTTCCAAATAACAAGCAAGGTGTCCCTGTTAAAACGGAAAATACCATTGCATGCCAGCGATCTGTAATAATTATTTCCTGGTGCGAGAATAGTTCTAGTTCTGAATCAAATAATGCCTCCCGAGTAACGGGTGTTATCTTTTGTGGTTCATCTAGAACGGTATCAACTCTTTTTACAGGGCGTTCATTTCCTAAAATATCTTTTATATTGTCAATCGTACTTTTTTTAACAACTTTTTCTGAATCATGCCGTAAAACGAATAAAGCCCCATTTCGATTGAACTTCCAGTTAACAGATTCCATATATAAAACCATGTCAGGTGTAAAAATGACTGGGTTATCAAACGTTGATTGCATACGATGAAAACTTTGAGCATCACGTGCCACTAACACGAGATTAGGATTTTTACGGTAAGCCTCTTGACTCTTTTGTTTTTCAATCTCACCATCTTCATTGTCTTCAAAATGTATTGATTGAGGAAATGAAATTGTCAGATTGTTCACAAAAGTTGAAAAAACCTTACGCCGTGCCTCCTCATGATTATGGTACAAATTGCCCATATTTCCCCCACCAGTAAACGCAATAATATCAGAGGGCTGTAAATGTTCTTGGACAATGGGAATAGCATAGTCATCGTCTTCTTCAAGAATTTCAATATATTGATACTCTGGGAATTCGTTTTCAATATATTTTCGTTCTGCTAACGAAACTGCTTGATCCCCCATGTTCGTGTAGCTTGGAACACCAAACATGTAAAATTTTGGTCGATCATTATTAGGAAGTTTGTGCACAACCTCTGTTGTGTTAACATAAAAATTTGCCATGTGAATTAATACCCCCTTTATTTTTATACTTCAGCATTTTCACATGCTTTTTTCATTTTACGACCATTAACAAACATAACGGATAACAAGATACTAAAACCGTTGGATAGTGCAAAGACGAAGAAAACAATAGCTGTTCCTAACAGTGCAATAAGCTGCGGATAAATTAAACTAATAATAAAGTTAGTAATCCACATTGTCGCTGTTGCGACAGACATAAATTGTGCTTTAACTTTTCCGGGGAACATTTCTGCTAATAATAACCATGTAACCGGGCTAACAATACCTTGATGATTGGCCAAGAATAAAGTCAAAGCGATCAGTACCAATACATTTGTTATGGTCTGCGAAAACATCGTTGTTTTCATAATCAAACCTAATAGTGCTAAGAAAACGACATTGCCGATCAAACCAATAACTAGCATTTTATGATGATTAGCTTTTTCAATCGTACGCGTACCAAAGATACTAGCAATAACTGACACCACACCTATTAAGATATTTGCGTAGAGTGAGCCTCCGGCCCCCATTCCCACATTTTCAAGTAAAATCGTGCCATAATACATGACGGTATTAACACCAGAAATTTGTTGAATCAACGCAATAACTATTCCGGTAATTAATAAATAAACTAAATTTTTATTTTTCAAGGCAACCGACCAGCTAAACTCTTGGTCATCAGATTCATCAATCGTTTCAGTGCCACTTATTACGAGCTGTTTAGTATTGCTGAACCCTAACCGACGAAATAATTGTCTAGCTTTATTAACTCGTCTTTTGAACAAAAGCCACTGCGGACTTCCACTGATTCGAAATGAATCAATCCATAAAATCACCGATGGAATTGCCGCAGATAAGACCATAATACGCCATATAGGACCCCAGTTACCCCAGATGTTTCCTAAAATAGCATTGACAACAAAGGCACTGAGTTGACCAAGAACAATAAAAATAGCATTCTTATTAACATTCGCACTGCGTAAACTATCTGGCGATATCTCAGCTAAATACATTGGTGAAAGACTTGATGCCGCTCCCACGGCAATCCCTAAAATAAATCTAAAAATAGCCATGAACCAGAAATTAATAGCTAATGCACAAAGAAAGGTTGATATGGTAAAAACAATTGCAATCAGGCGTAGCGTTTTTTTCCTACCTACTTGATCGGCTACCTTCCCACATCCTAATGCTCCAATACAAGCACCAATTACAAGGGAACTCGATACTACACCTTGTAAGGAAGGGTTAAGATTAAGTTGATCTGGACGGCTCATAAAAGCTAGCGCTCCATTTATTACTCCTGTGTCGTAACCAAATAAAAAGCCTCCCAAAGATATTACATAAACAGAATAATTCAAAAATTTTAAATTGTACTTTTTACTCGTCATTTTTCTTTTTCCTTTCTTTAATTTCCTATACTGTTTTTCATCAAATTCCTAAAAATTTCTAATTTCAAAAAATATTCACTAAAAAAAGCCCAAACACTGTAAAATCAATTTGGGGCTCGCGTAGTAATCTAAAATCCCATGATTCTAGTCTGCCTTCTTACAATCTACAGTCTGATCATTATGATCAAAAATATTTTCTTTATCATTAGATTCCGGATTATCTTTTTCATTTTTCTTTTAAAATACTCTAATTATATCACTTGCTAAATAATATAGTTTACTAATGCTTACACAAATTAACACAGGATATTTTCAAAATTTTTAATGCTCTTATACTAAAAAATGGAGTATTTTTATTCAGTCGTAAAATGAAAGTATAGAAGTATTTTTATGTCAATTAGTTATTCACAAGAATTTATCACTCTTTGGGTCAAGCAAGCTACCCCAGTCATGATTCATGGGTCAGTCAAAGACGTTAAAGGATGTTAAGCAATTAGAAAAGCGTCTCGCTATTTTGGAGGAAGGAATCGAGATTTTAAAGCGAGCGAGCGACCATCTTACTAGCCAGAGAATAGTACGTAATGTGGGATTATCGCTTGTTAACCCATTTTTAGCACAAGGCTACGCACTTGTGCGTATTTTAAATGCACTGAAAATCAAACCTATTATCTATTACAACTGGCGCCATTGGTAGCCCAGTCTACAAGAAAAGCGTAGAGAATCCCTAAAACCTAATATTTTAGACGTTGTGAGATCCCTTAGATTTTATGTTTATCGTCGTATTGCTGCTTATAGGCAACAATACGACGGGACGAAAGTATCTGAGTACATGACACTCAAATTGATGCGTAAATTAGGGATTAAATCGCGCATGCAAAAACGTTATCGCAAGCCCAAAACTGTGGTGACTGTTGATCAAAAAACCAATCTATTGACTCCTGAGTAGGTTAAAGAATTAATCAATCGGATCATTGAATTAACGCGTGATCTTTTTAAAGTACCAAGTCTCTAACGTTAAACCGGCTTATTTGCCCGTCTAAGCGTTTTTAAACGCAATACGTACAAATAGTCATCGAATAGATGAAAACGTCTCTATCAGCTTAATAAATGGTAATCATATTAGATAACTAGGCTGCTGGTATTCGAAATGATTTAGCAAAAAAGAACACCACGTACAAAATTTATGTACAGCGGTGTTCTTTTTTTATTTTATTGAATCAATAAAAAGGCGGAGCCTATTATAAGTTTATCTTGTATATTTTAATCTTTTGTTCTTTTGCGCGGTGATATAGTCAGCGTTATCAAGGGTTTAGAGAATAATAAGACTAGAAAATAATATGCATAAGACTAGAAAATAATATGCATAAGACTAGAAAATACTATGCATAAGACTAGAAAAAATTAAAAAACTAGTCTTATTTGCTATAATAAAAGCATGAAGAAATTATCTTTGGTCAGACATTCTTCATGCTTAAACCAAACACGCAAAGGAGCGCCTTTATATGGCTATTATACCAGAATTAAAAACAAGGCAGGTACAGACCTTGAATGAATTATCAAAAAGAAAAGTAGTGGAACATAATTCTTTAATTACCAGCATTGCGAAAATGGATAAAACCCCATTGAAAATGTTTGAATTAGCCGTTTCTCTAATAGATACGGAAAATCCCCCAGAAGATCATACAGTTTATTTATCAAAGCGAGAGATGTTTGCTTTTTTTAATGTGGATGATAGCAATAAACATTCTCGCTTTAAAGAAGCCATTGAAAAAATGCAGAAACAAGCTTTTTTTCAGATTAAGAAAGAACACGATAAAGGTTTTAAGTTTGTTAGTATTGTGCCAATCCCTTATGTGGAATGGACAGATTATAATGACGAAGTAAAAATTGAATTTCATCGTGAAATCATGCCTTACTTAATCAATCTCAAAACCAATTTTACGCAACATGCGTTGTCAGATATTGCAGAATTGAATAGTAAGTATGCAATTATTTTGTATCGCTGGTTATCAATGAATTACAACCAATATGATCACTACAGCGTTAAAGGTGGTCGAAGAGAGAAACAAGTTGAAAGTTACCGTAATCCCACCATAAGTATGCAGGATTTACGTCAAATAACTGATACAGTTGATGAATATAAACGATTTTATAATTTTGAAAAATGGGTACTAAAGGAACCGCTTTCCGAAATCACAAATCATACAACCCTCAACGTAACATACGAAAAAATTAAAAAAGGACGTAGTATCGATAGCATTGTCTTTCATATTACAAAAAAACAAGTGGCAGATGACGGTAGTTATAAATTAGATGACCCCGCCTATATTGACGATAAGATCAGTCAAGAAGAAAGTGAAGAAAAATTGGTGTATCAAGCCATGAAAAGCCCCTATACAAAGTTGTTGATGGAACATTTCTTGTTGTCATACATTGATTTGACGGATACGGCTATTTTGTCAGGTCTACAGAAAAATGTTTATCCACTTTATGACGAATTGAAAGAGTTACGTGGATTAAATGGTGTCAAAGAGCATTTAGCATATATCCGAGATAAACAAGATGACTATTCGAAAAAGAATATTGCTAAGTATCTTAAAAAATCGATTGAACAGTATCTACCAATCGTTAAAAGGCAGGATATAGATCATGAATGACAATTTAAAAACAATTCGAGAACTTGCTGATGAATTGGGCGTTTCAAAGCAGGCTATATGGAAAGTAGGACGGCATGTGAAGATCCTTGCTGTACGCTCCACAGACAGCATAAACAGAGACGTGGAGAAGAGATAACAAATAGTCCAAAGGCGGGTAGCTGTTTGTTATCCCATCATGATTTGCACCTTGGTGAAGACATATAGACGCGGAAACACTGACTTAGAATGAGTAATCATTCTAAGTCAGTGTTTCCTAGTATTGCGTAAATGTTTAAACAGTCCCCAGAACGCTTATATAGCGCTCAAATGACGTCAAAATGCAGTCAGGTTGTAAGAGATAGCTTGAACAAAAAACATTGTGGCAGTAGCCAGTCGTTGCGAGACGCACGTAATGAAACTAACTAATTGCCCCATTAAGGGAATAGTTGGTTCAGCGTCGGGAGAGAGCCTTGCAGGCTATCCGCAACGACATAGCTAGAGTTTTTTTGTTTTTAATTCTTTTTAACAAGGCGTCAGCAAAAAGATACAAGGGCTTGCCCTTGTGTCTGCCGAAGGCTACTAGTCAGCCGCTGTACACATCAAGCGGGACAAATTAATATGGCTTTCACTTCTACGAACTTGTACAGCGTGCGGTGGATAGCGTTGAATTCATCCTTGCAGTTGAGTCCTGCGTTAACCGTTGTTTGTTTAATGAATCGGTTATACATATAAATTGTACGTATACGTGTGTGTATAAACAGTATGTATACGTACTGTTTATAATGTGTTATTATAAGCATGAGGACATTGAAAAGGGGTGTGAGAC
>CP168944.1 GCA_041871065.1 Weissella confusa
TTGGAGAATAAATCGTTTGCCATAGAAGATATGACCTGTGCGTCTTGTGCGCAGACAGTAGAAAAAGTGGCAAAAAAAGTGCGTGGGGGCACACAGGCTTCCGTGAACCTAGCAACAGAAAAGTTGAGTATAGAATACAATGAACCAACTTTTTCGGTAGAAAATCTACAAAAAGCGGTGGATAATTCAGGGTATGAACTGATTGCCCAAGAGGGAAAGACGCAAACCTTTGCAATTGAAGGGGCTGAATCTGTAGAGGTTGATTTAGCGACTAAAAAAGCAGTACTTGAAAGTCAAACAGAGATTGATACCGAAACGCTCAATGCTGCTTTAGCAGAAACTAACTATTCAGTATTAAGTGCATAAAGTACGAATACCATTTATTCATAGATAGTAGATAGAGATAAAGTATAGAACCCTTTTCATGAGAATTATATGCAGTGTTAGATGAGGAAGTTCTAAAACCTTAAATCCAGTCTCTAATATAATAAGGAGGAATTAAAAATGAGGAATAACAAACAACATTCGTCGCATAGTCATCATAATAACGGCAACATGGATCACTCAAAACACGACCATAATGAAATGGATCACAGCAAGATGAATCATAGTGCGATGGATCACAGTGAAATAGATCATGGCGCAATGGAAGGGCATGCCCACCACCATCACGGCGACATGGATCACTCAAAACACGACCATAATGAAATGAAACATAGTCAGATGGATCACAGTGAAATGGATCATGGCGCAATGGGAGGGCATGCCCACCACCATCACGGTAGCTTTAAGGATATTTTCTTGAAGTCACTCCCATTAGGAATTGCAATCTTACTCATTACTCCTTTGATGGGTATTCAGTTGCCTTTCCAAATTATCTTTCCTTATGCAGACGTTGTAGCAGCTGTATTGGCAACAATTCTATACATTTTTGGCGGAAAACCATTCCTCATGGGTGCGAAAGATGAGTTTAATTCAAAAGTTCCAGGCATGATGTCCTTGATTACTTTGGGAATAACGGTTTCTTATGCCTATAGTGTTTACGCAGTGGCCGCTCGATATGTGACCGGAGAACCTGTCATGGACTTCTTCTTTGAGTTTACAACGTTAATTTTAATCATGTTATTAGGACACTGGATTGAAATGAAGGCATTGGGTGAAGCAGGGAACGCGCAAAAAGCATTGGCTGAGTTGGTGCCGAAAGATACTCATGTTGTTTTAGAAGACGATTCGATTGAGACTCGTCCAGTTGCTGACTTGCAAGTAGGTGATTTGATTCGTGTTCAAGCCGGAGAAAATGTTCCAGCAGATGGAACGATCCAGCGTGGCGAATCACGTGTAAACGAAGCGCTTGTGACTGGGGAATCGAAACCAATTGAAAAAAATCCCGGAGATGAGGTCATCGGTGGATCAACCAATGGTGACGGAGTCCTCTATGTGGAAATAAAGCAGACAGGCGATAAGTCCTTCATTTCTCAGGTTCAGACATTAATCAGTCAAGCTCAAAGACAACCTTCTCGAGCAGAAAATCTTGCACAAAAAGTTGCAGGATGGCTCTTTTATATTGCGGTTATTGCAGCTCTTATTGCCCTTGTCATATGGATGGTTATAGCTGATGTACCAACGGCAGTTATTTTTACAGTCACCACATTAGTTATTGCTTGTCCGCATGCCCTGGGTCTGGCTATTCCATTGGTGACTGCTCGTAGTACCAGCTTAGGGGCCAGTCGGGGATTATTAGTGAAAGACCGGGATGCTTTGGAGTTGACTACAAACGCAGATGTTATGGTTTTAGATAAAACTGGAACTTTAACAACTGGTGAGTTTAAAGTATTAGATGTTGAACTCTTTAATGATAAATATACGAAAGATGAAATCGTTGCCTTATTGTCAGGTATCGAAGGTGGATCTAGTCACCCTATCGCTCGGTCAATTATTAGTTACGCAGAACAGCAAGGGATACGTCCAGTAAGTTTTGATTCGATTGATGTTATGTCTGGCGCTGGTGTAGAAGGTCAAGCTAACGGACATCGTTATCAATTAATCAGTCAAAAAGCATATGGACGTAATCTGGATATGGATATTCCAAAAGGAGCAACCATCAGTGTCTTAGTAGAAAACGACGAAGCAATCGGTGCTGTAGCTTTAGGAGATGAATTAAAACCGACAAGTAAAGACTTAATACAAGCCCTTAAAAAGAACAAAATTCAGCCGATTATGGCAACGGGGGACAATGAAAAAGCGGCTCAAGGAGCTGCAGAAATTTTAGGTATTGATTATCTAGCTAATCAATCTCCTCAAGACAAATATGAGTTAGTTGAAAAACTTAAAGCAGAAGGAAAGAAAGTTATCATGGTCGGTGACGGGGTCAACGATGCACCTTCTCTTGCATTAGCAGACGTTGGTATAGCTATTGGTGCTGGAACTCAAGTAGCATTGGATTCAGCCGATATCATCTTGACACAGTCAGACCCTGGCGACATTGCATCCTTTATCGAGTTGGCTCAGAAGACCACACGTAAGATGAAAGAAAATCTTGTTTGGGGAGCAGGGTATAACTTTATTGCGATCCCAATAGCTGCAGGAATACTAGCACCAATTGGCATAACATTAAGTCCAGCAGTCGCTGCCGTCTTGATGTCACTTTCGACTGTAATTGTTGCTATCAATGCTATGACATTGAAATTAGAGCCAAAATAAACAGTTATTTTGCACATGAAATAATTGAATAACCTTATCGTTTAAAAATACAATAGTTTCACAGGAAAGGAAGAGATGAAATAATTTAAAAAATCATCTCTCCCTTTTTGCTCATAAGTCAATAAATTGGACTATTTTTATTCAGTTCCTTAGGCAACATTTGAGATACGATTACGATTATAAAAATTGATATACCAACCAATGGCTGCTTGGAAGACTGACATATTAGCCTCGATATCATCGAATAACTAAATACAGAAAAATACAATAAATATTATCAAACTAGGGACTATACTAGAAAACATCAGTACATTCCTTAACTCAGGGTCTATAATTACATAATCGCCCCTCGAAAAGACTATTAAAACAGCCCCCATTATCTGACTAGTAGATAATGGGGGCTGTTTTTTTGTTAAGTGATATAATAAACCATAAAAGAAGTTTAGAAATACGGTCCTGGTCATCAATAAATAAACAATTTAATTATTTAATTTCAGAAAGGTATATTTGAATCATGGCGCAACAAATTGTCCTACCCATCAAAGACTCCAACGTTTTAAAGATGGTACAAGATACACTTCTCGATAGTTTCCGTGCTGGTCGCCGAAATTACACAGTTTTTCAAGTTGGTAAGGCCACGCTACTACGTGTGAGTGATGTCATGACATTGAAAAAAGCAGATGTCTATAATCCAGACGGCTCTGTCAAAAATACAGCCTTTATTCATGATAAAAAGACTGGTAAAGCAAACACGTTATATTTAAAGCCTGTTCAGCAAGACTTGTTGCAATATCATGATTGGCTGGTCCAAGAAAATATCAATTCTGAGTGGTTATTCCCCTCGACAGCCCATCATGATTGCCATATCACCGAGAAACAGTTTTATAAAGTGATGGCGCGTGTTGGTGATCTACTAGGTATCAACTATTTAGGCACGCACACTATGCGTAAAACAGGTGCTTATCGCGTCTATACACAATCAAACTACAACATTGGCTTAGTCATGCATTTATTGAATCACTCAAGTGAAGCCATGACACTGACTTATCTTGGGTTAGACCAAGCTAGTCGTGAAACGATGTTAGATCAAATTGATTTTGGTTAACCTATAAAAAATTTTGCTAATGAGATTAGCAGTTTAACGTCAGCCAAGGTAATCGTCGTTAAAAGAAATGAGTTACACCAATTTTCGGTTATCCCCCAACGGTGGCTCATTGAACGTTCATTTAGTTGGTTGGGAAATTATCGCCGTTTATGGCGTAACTGTGAGCGTAAGCTCAACACTAGTCTCATGATGGTTTCGTTAGCCTTTATCAGACTACTTCTTAAAAGATACTAAACAGCTTCTTAAAGACCTTCATAAAAAATAAGTAGGTTTCCGTTATATTCTTTATAAAAGTGTTTAGCAGTTGGGAGTCGTTGACAATTTAAAAATTTGTCTGCAGTTTCTTTTCTTTTAGTCTAAAATAGAGGTTAATAACTAACAGGGGAATTACTAAATGATCAAACCCGAAAAGACAATCAATGGAACCAAATGGATTGAAACGATTCAAATCAATGCCGAAGAACGGGCAACCCTCGAAGATCAGTATGGCATCGATGAAGATATTATTGAGTACGTCACTGATAATGATGAAAGTACTAATTATGTTTATGATATCAATGAGGACGACCAATTATTCATCTTTCTGGCGCCGTATGCCCTCGACAAAGATGCGCTGAGATACATTACCCAGCCATTTGGCATGTTGCTCCATAAGGGCGTTTTATTCACGTTTAATCAAAGCGACATACCTGAAGTCAACACGGCACTTTACTCGGCATTGGATAATCCCGAGGTTAAGAGCGTCGATGCATTTATTCTGGAAACACTGTTTACAGTTGTTGACAGCTTTATCCCAATTTCTCGCGCCATTACCAAGAAACGCAACTATTTGGATAAAATGTTGAACCAGAAGACGAAGAACAGTGACTTGGTTTCACTTTCATATCTTCAACAGACGTTGACCTTTTTGTCCAGCGCGGTCCAAACCAATCTCAGTGAACTCGCTCGTTTGCCAAAGACCCATTTTGGTGTCGGTGCTGACCAAGATAAAATTGATTTATTCGAAGACGTGCAAATTGAAGGAGAACAGGTCCAACGGATGTTTGAGATTGAAACCCAAGTCGTTGACCGAATCGATCATACCTTCAACAGCCTTGCTAATAACAACCTGAACGATACAATGAAATTTTTGACAATTTGGTCACTGACCATGGCTGTGCCAACGATCATTACCGGATTCTATGGGATGAACGTGAAGAAACTCCCGTTAGCCGGGATGCAATATGCTTGGATGCTGACTTTGGGGAT
Source organism: Weissella confusa (assembly GCA_041871065.1). NCBI lineage: Bacteria > Bacillati > Bacillota > Bacilli > Lactobacillales > Lactobacillaceae > Weissella > Weissella confusa. Next base: position 5,054 of record CP168944.1, read on the forward strand.
TTCTGTCGCCTTGATTGTGGCGATGCTGATTATGCTGAAGGTCTGGCGGAAGATGTGATGGGTGGGGGACTTTTTTGGAATGTGTATAGTTGAGCAGTTATGCTATTTTGAGCACCCTTCGGCTTCTGAAATACGCTCCGACGACCCTGACCCCGGCCACATAAGACAAAAAATCCAGTAACGAACAAAAACCGTTCGCTACTGGATTTTCTGCCTTATGCTCTGGGGTCAACCCGGGTCTTGTCACATGTTGGTGATCTATTAGGTATCAACTATGCTAGGCACACACACCATGCGTAAAACAGGCGCTTACTTATCTTGGCCTGTATCAAGCTAGTCGTGAGACTATGTTAGATCAAATTGATTTTGGTTAAACTCATGCCCTAACTAGACTTAAGCGATACTTTAGTTACTTATCAAGCTAAAATTTGTATTAAATATATAAGAGATAAGAGTTGATCATATGCAATTAGTTTACAGGGCAGAAGAAAATCTGTCCGTAAATCTAGCATAAGAGCAGTTATTAAAGAGCCTGGAAACTACAGGTGAATTCAGAAACATACTAAGCAGCACGTTGCCACCATCCGAGGTAATTGGTGCCCCATTGTCTGAAACTGCAACTAAAGGGTTGCTAGGTAATACTTTTTGAGTCATAATTTTAGACGCTCCAATTTTTGAGTATTTGGTTTGTTTTTCACTAGCAAAATATCATAACAAAGAGCTCCTATGGTTTTCACCCAACGGGTGAAAGCGCAAAACCCGCTGAAACGGTATTAACTTGCTGTTTCAGCGGGTTTTTGTTTGTCTTGATGAATAATCTGGGTTTAAGTATAAATCAACTTAACTTGATACAAATAATAATTCATCTAAATCAAATATCTCAACACATTTTTGGGTATGCCGTTTAATTAGACCTCTCTCTTCCAATGATGAGAACTTACGGCTTATTGTTTCTGGGGTTGTCCCCAGGTAAGTAGCCAAATCTTTTTTTGACATGGGTAAAGTCACATAAGTATGGTTTTTTTCATCTTCAACATTTTCTGATAGAAAATCAATAATTCGAGCTTCAACAGGTTCAATACTGACTTGCACAGTTTGTTTTTCTGATAACTGTAGCCGTTTTGTAATATCCGATAATATTCGTCGCATGATTTCTGGATAGCGATCTAAATATTGATCTAAATCCTTTTTATGAATCCTACAAATACTTGTTTCTGATATTGCTTCAGCATAATTCGAATGATAACCTTCAGTCTGTAAAACAGCAAATTCCCCCATAAAATCACCCGGATGTAGGATACGTATGGTTTGCTCACGACCAGACTCACTTAGGCTATAAATACGTACACGTCCATTGTTTATGATATATAATGTGTCATCTTTATCACCAAACCTAAATAATAGCTCATTCTTTACGTATTGTACTTCATTCGCTGATTGAGCAATTAGATGCATTTGTTCATCATTGAGATGATTGAAAATCGGCACTAAACGTATACAATCTACATGACTATGATGATTATGGTATGCCATACCGTTTGTCTCCTAATTAATCGTTGTCTATATAGTCATCGTCTTCTAAGGCATCCTTATTAATAAATGCTTGAAGTTGCCAAATATTTACGTCTAAATAAGCTTTATAACTAATGAGTGAATCTTCCAAAGCATCATTTCCTTCTTCTTGTGCTAAGCGAATTGCACGAATAGTAAATTCACGATTAGATCTAAAATCTTCTACTATCTGTAGGACCATCTCATCAGCAGTGTAATATTTTTCCGAAGAATCTTCAGAAATCGTTGTAAATTCTTGGAATTCAGTAGTTGTTGATGCCGGCTTAAATCCTGAAGCTAGTAAACGTTCTGCAATTTTATCAAACCATGCCTCATTCTCGTTATATAAATTTTCAAAAACATTATGCAATGCATAGAAATTTTTGCCTTTTACATACCAATGATATTGATGCAACTTTACATGTAATGTATGAATATTAGCAAGTATATGATCTGTAACAGCTGCAGAATTAATCTTAGTATGATGAATGTGTTCTTTATATGCTTGTTCGGCGGCTAATTTTTCTTGCCTTTCATTTACCGTTGTCATTTTATGCACCTTCCTTTACTTTTGAACTAATTACTGGATATCCTAAGTCTTCAATTGCTTTTTCAATTGTATTCAAATTGACCTGATTTTCATCAAAATCCACTTTTACCTTACTCGCATTGAAAAGTACTTTTACAGAATCTTTTTTTACACCAGCAGTCTGTTTTAAACCACGTTCGATTTTTTGTAAACATGATGGACAAGTTAATGTTTCTAATTTTAATGTTGCTTTAGTCATATCTATCGCTCCTTTAAATAAATTATATAGGCCATTCTTTTTAAGATACTTGATATAGATCAATTATCTTAATTGATAACCTCTTAATCTCATTGCATTTAAAATAACTACTAAAATACTGGCCTCATGAACCAACATCCCAATTGACATAGACATCCATTCACTAAATATTAAACTAGCCAATAGTATTATCACGACGCCAACAGCAATTAGAATATTTTGTCGCATATTCGCATATGTTACTTTTGCTAGGCCTAAAGCATGAGGAAGGCGGTTAAAGTTAGAATTCATTAAAACAATATCTGAACTTTCAATTGCGACATCTGTTCCATTCCCCATAGCTATACCCACCTCTGCAGTAGCCAGAGAGGGACTGTCATTAACGCCGTCACCGATAAAAACAACTATTTCACCTGAGTCCTGTCGTCTTTTTAGAAATGCTTGTTTGTCCTCTGGTAGCATATCACCATGGGCTTCCGTTAAACCTAGTTCCTTTTTAACTGAATTAACTGTACCTTGGTTATCACCTGATAATACAATGAGATTTTTAATACCAAGTGATTTTAATTTTTGTAAGTCCTGCTTAACACCTGGTCGAACTTTGTCGCGGATACCCATTAACATGATTAACTTATGATCAACTGCCGTTAATACAATTGAATTACCGGTTGTTTCTAAATTATTCAATTTTTTAAGAACATCATCAGATAGCGGTATACTTTCTTGTTTCATTAAGGTTTTATTTCCTACTGAAACAACGTGCCCATCTACGTGAGCAATTACGCCCCCACCTTTTACAACCTGTGTATTTTCTATAGGCCTTACTTTATATTGTGCTAATTTATTTACAATAGCGACAGCTAATGGATGATCAGACTCACTTTCAACCGAAAGCAATAGAGATAAATCCTCCTCCTGATTATTTCCATAATAAATAATATCGCTCACTTCAGGCTTTCCTTCAGTTAAGGTACCTGTTTTATCGAATAACACTGTATCTGCATTGGCAAAATGACTAATCACTTCAGAACCTTTAAATAAAATACCATTCTTTGCGCCATTTCCTATCCCCGCAACATTTGAAACAGGTACACCAATTACCAAGGCTCCTGGGCAACCAAGTACTAATACGGTAATCGCAAGTTCTGTATCTTTGGTTAATACCCAAACCAACAGCCCGATTGTAAGTACTGCAGGTGTATACCAGCGAGAAAACTGGTCAATGAATCGTTCTGCTTCTGATTTAGAATCCTGTGCTTCTTCTACCAACTCAATAATTTTTCCAAATGTAGAATCTTCCCCTACTCTGTCAGCCACTATTTGAATAGTACCGTTGTCCATAATAGTACCGGCAAATACTTCATCGTCTTTTTCTTTCTTTAAAGGTAAAGATTCACCTGTGATATTAGCCTCATTTACATATCCTTTTCCAGTAGTTACCCTACCATCTACGGGAATCTTGGCACCAGTCTTTACTAGGAGAATATCCCCTTCTTCTACTTCATCAATATCTACTTCTGCAAATTGTCCCCCTGTCAATTGCTTAAAAGCAGTTTCTGGAGCCATTTCCGTCAACTCTTTAATAGCTGATCGTGTTTGGTTAAGTGTTCGTTGTTCTAAATATGATCCAAACAAAAATAAAAAAGTAACAATTGCTGATTCTTCATAATTTTGAATAAAGAGAGCACCAATGACCGCTATCGTTACTAAAACATCAATACTTACTACTTTTACTTTCATAGCCTGATAAGCCTGTAAAGAAATGGGGGTAACGCCTAATATCGAAGCTATAATAAAAGCACTATTAGAAATTGTTGTATTGGCAAAAATAAAGTGTGCGATTAGTGCTAAAGCAATGAGTAAGCCACTGATACTAGTAATTTTATTTTTATGTTTAAGAATATTATGTTGCATATGATTTCTCCCTTAATTTTAGTTCAACTAAAGTGTATTAGCTTTTGGGAGATATAAACTTGACGTCCATCAAGTTTATGAAATAGTTCTAAATAAGTAAAAATATTATAATATTGGCTTAGTCATGCACTTATTGAATCATTCGAGTGAGGCTATGACACTGGCTTATCTTGGGTTAGATCAAATTGATCTTGGGTAATAACGCCAACTAATCTCCCTAAATTAGCCCGTATTTGTTCATTTTGGCACCACCATGGAGGTATTTTTAATGACTAGGATTACTAAGGCACAATTAGACAACATCATTACAGTGTCAGATAAACAAGGCCCGGATACAGCTAGCCAGACTTATTTTTCAGATGCCTTTGATGCAACCATGGATAATACTGGTGATACTGACTTACTGGGTTATCTATTACTGGATCATTATTTTGGTGATGAATCATGACTAATTTTGATGAGTACATGACCAATGATAATTTAGCTTTACAAGCTATTATTCGCTATGATGACGGCCGTGAAATCCGCGTGTTTAATGTGAGAAATAAACGGTGCTGTGTGTTTATTCAAAATGATAATGAACATTTCTGGTTGCTACGTGAACGTATCTTAGAACCGCCCATGCTACACAACATCACGGAAGCGATGTATCAAGCTGGTATCTATGATAATTATTACCATTTGAGCATTGAAGTATTTCATGGCGATGATAGTAAAGTTTACTATCCGCGGTGAATATTTTGTCTTGTAACCATGACACATTAGGAGGACTATTCATGGAATTAGATTTAGGTAATAACGCATATGATATTTTAAATGATTGGCATCCCAATGCTGCTAAGGAAGAATTAACGGCACAACTCACAAAACAAGTGTTAGTTGAGAAAGAGCAGTTACCAAAACTTTTATCACGAGAAGATCTAAAAGAACGTTGGGAGATGAACTCACGGCAAAGCGTACATCAGGTTGCGACCAGACCTGATTTTCCAGCACCGATTTTAACTTTTAATCATGGTAAAACACTCCTGTACTTAGAAACGGAAATACAAATTTTCGAAGTCAATCATCCGTGGTTAATTACGATGAGTGCCCGGTTATCTTATAGCCATTGGATCCTGCATAATGTGATTAATTAATGGTTGGCGTTAGCCTTCTGATACAAGGAAAAACCAAGGATGAAATCCTTGGCAAACTACTATTGACAGGTGTCAAGAGTGTAAGTGCGCATTGCCCTCATTTCATTCGGTTATGATCCTTGTAAATAATGGCTTGTACATTGAACCTTTTTAAGACTTAATGCCATTATTTTGTGATCGATGGCCATTTAATAAAATGATTAGTCATTACTGTTTTTAGTCATCCGATTTTCAGAATAGACTAGTAATTTGATTGTTAATTGATACGTTAAACGCGAATATAGATAAAATGTTCTTGGTTAGTAAGGCATTAACTTTAATCTGTGCAAAAAAACACCTATAACGAATAAAACGCCATGAAAAGCTCTTTGTAAGCCTTTTATGGCGTTTTATTCGTTATAGACAATATTTTATATGGATGATTCTTAATTGCGCTCAAAAGCTCTTATACGGCCTGTAAATTAATAGCAGAAGAGCATTCTTTCTTCTTTTATTACTCAACCACTTCAGAATTACCTTATCTCTTCCTTTATTACCTAAGTAACTCCCGAAGTCCTCCTTATTGTAAGAATGCCAAATCAACTTTTTGACCACGGTACTCCCAGATACATATGTCAAACCACACACAATGCCAAAATAAGCCCCGTAGCATGTTCCTGAGGAGTGCTACGGGGCTATTTGTGTACCAATTATATGTCAGATGTCATTGACACCCACGTCAACAGTGTCCCCTCTGGTGGGTGCGTGTATCACGCCTATCATCGACCTCCGTGTCGACACCAGCAATGCTATGGCACCCGATTATGGGCACGTCTGCGAGTGATATGTTGTCCATCATTGGACACTGAAAGGTGCTGTGGCGTGCCTCTATGGTTGGTCAACGGTGGGAACCTAACCGAACGTTATATTTCACATTTTTGTAATAATCTGCGGAAACACTTAGCACTCCTACACATAGCGCTGTCAAGCACTTTATTTCAACAATTTAACAGGTTGTAATGACTGCGTTACGATGCCATACTAAAGCTTGTCAGTAATTGTCTGAGGGTACGTTCTGAGCCTTAATCAGCTTGGAGGTGCTCATATGGAGAATACACTAAGGATTACCACGATGAACTGGGACATGATTGTCTCTAACGTTCTATCAAATGCGACCATTTATCTTCTTGGTCGCCTGATGGATAATTGGCTTAACCGCCGTAACAAGTAACCTTGGTGCTTCATGAGGACATAAAAAAAGACCATGCTTTTAACTTTGGACGGTTAAGCAGGGTCTCTGTGTGTACATGAAGTACTAATGTCGAATTTTGTAAGAATGTACCTATCAGAATAGATCTGACAGAGAGTTATGGGAACTGCAATTCCTGTGGCTCTTTTCTTTATGCCCTTATTGTATCACAAGTTATATATATAAACACGTCTTTACTTATTCATCGCGTCAACAACCTGTTCAGTTACATCAGGATCATCTGCGGGCACGTCATCAGTCACCAGCTCAGGTAATGGCACCAGTTGCTTCTCAAGTTCGTTTAACTTCTTATCACCGGTCACGATATTACTCCTATACCATTTTCAGGTTTACATAAATCACAGTTATACTAAGTGCCCCAATTACCAAGGGCTGGGATAACTTTGCTTAGTTATCCAATTTCACAAAGTCAGCTCAGTCCATCTAAGACACTGCACAAGCGTCCTCTGGGGCCAAATTTCACAATCTATACCACTCAGTCCTCATAAAGCTTAGGGTGCTCTGTGCCAGCATGATTGTGTGATTTTATTTTTCCCTTGGTTAGTTCCTTGAATGTTGCGACTGATAAAATTACGGTTAGAATTACGGATATAATGACCGCCCCAACTGGGACCGGCGTCACTGGATTATAGTAGTAGTCTTTTATGTCATTCCATTGAGCAATAAGAAGCAGCCACGCCACGGTATATGCTAGAAATTTCATTATATTCTCCATTTATTAGAAAATAGTTTCTTACCCGAACAATCGTGTAAGCCAGCCCCTTTTAGGCTCATTAGCGGTTGTCTGTGACTCCGTCTCTGTCTCAATCATCTTGATACTGGCCAATTCTTCCTCAGCTTTAGCTAATTTCTTCTCTGTCATCAGCTGGAGTTGCTGTGATTGGCTAACCAGTTGCTGTGCTTCACCTAACTTATCAAGCAAAACAGTCTCACGCTCATCGTTTCGTTTCCGTTCCATATCGTATCGTTCTTTTTGAGACGAAATCTCAGTCTTGAGACTAGCGATAATATCAGACATCTCCGAGACTTTGATACGATACTTTTCAACGTCTTCCGAACCCTTTTGCTTCCCAGAATTTTGAAGTGGCTTCTTTAATTTCTCGATCTCATCGTCCGAGAGACCCGAAGACAAATCAGACAACGAAATATCATATTTACGAGCTCTGCGATAAGCAGTGGCACGACTTATGCCAAGCTCCTTGAGAAGTGCATCGACATTATCAAATTTATTCATAATCTTTCCTCCATGTATCAGTATTGTCAACCATAAGATACCACATTATCAGTATCAAACAAGGGTATACTGATACAACTTAAACAAAACACGAGACGATACAAAAAAGAATAACAATTCATTTAAATGATGACACCGTATCATCTCACAGTATTATTCAAGTTTCGTTGTATCGTCTTAACTGAATAGAGTCTGTTATGATTGCACAAAAAAAGACACCCCAGATGGTGCTCTGGAATGCCTACTCAAGGATTACGCTGGTTAAGCAATTAAGTATATCGCCATAACATTGATATTGCTATAGTGAACTGCTGAAGGCTGTGTTGGATTGGCTATCGCACGATGTTAACCATAAGGATTCTGGTAACGCTATCCACCAAACGCACGCTGTACAGAGTTCGATGATGTAAAGCCGATTCAGTTAGTATCACGCACGTTAGGTAACAACCGGCACTTGGTGATCCTCAGCCGGCAGGCCTTAATCAATTGATTTCATCAAAAAAACCATTGAAAAACCAAAACAAATCAGCCACTTTGAGCGCTTGTCATGCTCCGGAGATATAGTTGTCCCCTGTGATTGAGAAATAAGTTAAAAAATAACTTACTTCTGTTAGGACAACTGCTTGAATAGCCACTTCTCACGAAGCCACGACCATCGAAACTCATCTCGTTGATTCAGTACCTTACTACCACAGCTCTGACATTCCTCTGTGTTGCCGTTTCCGACTGGTTGTACTGCCTTACATGCCTCTGCCGTCAAATGCCCTTAGAGAGCCTCTGACAGCCTTTTAGCCACCCTGTCTGTTACCGGTAAGTAACTTCTGTTTTCACCGTATCCTTGTCGGACTTAGGCTTTGCCATTTGGCTTGGACGTATCAAAGACCGCTTCACGCCCCACACCCCTTAGTGATGGAGATTACACCACGCTTGGGCACCTTTTTGAATCATCGGGGTTGGTGTTCCCCGCCATTTCTGGATAACCTGATAACGGTAGTCTGCACCGTTGCCGGATGATTCCATAAGTACAAAAAAGGATTCCATACGTTACGTGCCTTTCAATCAACACGCTTGTACGGAATCCTCTTGGTAAGTCCTGACTTTTTATGTCCTGTTTGTGGAGCTTACCTGTTGATTCAACCTATGATTATTGGTATACTGAGTATACGAAATCAGGGAGTTAAAAACGTGTCAAATGAGTCGTGTCATCTGGCACAGCTTGTAAGTGGAATTGGCGTTCCTCTTACTCGCCTTTCTGATATTTAATTGATGTGTTAATCATATCAATTAAGCGGTTTCAAGTCAAGATTGCCTCGTGCTATCAAGGTTTGGGACAGTAAACAGTAATTACTACTCCCATAGTAAGACTGAATATATTTAAGTCGGTTATGTGTCCTCCAAAGACGATAACTGGCTTTTTTATTGCTCTGAAATGCACTGAGAGGTCAAAGTTGCACCGCTTAGTGGGTAATCCATCACAGAAGGCTCTTATATGACGCCGTAATAGTACAAAAAAAAGACCCTATGGTTAACCGGATTATTTCCATCCCGCCATAGGGTCTTTTTATTTATTCTGCAAAACTAGCTTGCAACCAAACTGGTTCCTGGTCAATTTTGGGGTTCAGTTCACCTGGTTATAAATCAGGTCGGCCTGTTTTATTTCTTTAAGATATCTGCGACACGTTTTTGTAGTGCGGGCACGACGTCCGTTTCAAACCACGGATTCTTGGCAAGCCAGATGTTGTTGAGTGGTGATGGGTGCGCCAACGGCAAATACCGTGGCCCAAAATCCGCGAATCGATGTACCACACTGGTTAACGATTCACTCGCTTTGATTGGCAAATAATGCTGTTGCGCATATTTTCCGACTAGCAAAATCAATTCGATATCCGGCATCGTATCAAGTAGTCGTTGGTGCCATTCACCCGCCACAAATTTGCGTGGTGGTAAATCACCCCTCTTCCCCTTGCCTGGAAAATAGAAATCCATCGGTAGCACACCAATTAAGCCAGAGTCATAGAAGGTTGTCCGGTCGATACTCATCCACTCGCGTAATCGATCACCACTTTTATCATTGAACAAAATCCCGGTTTGCTCAACAACTGCGCCCGGTGCTTGGCCAATAATCAATATTTTCACGGTTGGTGCAATCATATAAATCGGCTCAAGTCCTTGCGATGTAAATGACGCATTACGTGAATCAGCCATTATTTCCTGTTTTAAATCCACAACCATTACCTCCAAAAAAATCGGTACTACATCAATTATAGTACCGATTCATATTAACCCTGCTCTTATGCTAGATTTACGGACAGATTTTCTTCTGCCTTGTAAATTAATAGCATAGGAGCATTTTTTAATTAGTATTGGGTAAAGATAGGTAAAGATAGGAAAACAAAGGCAATAATAGCCGGTTACATTTATTTAAAAAAGACTTGATAAGAATGGTTTACAATAGTAAACTTATCTCAAACATTTACGTTTACGCATGTAGACAATAAGGAGGGAAAAAGAATGAGTACAATAGTAGTTAGCCCTCATATCACCGATGCTGAATGGGAAGTTATGCGTGTAGTCTGGGCGAATGGTCGAGTGACTAGTAAAGAAATCATCTCCATATTGAAAGAAAAAATGGACTGGAAACAAGCCACTATCAAAACGCTCTTAGGTCGACTGGTTGAAAAAGGCGTACTAAATACAGAGCAAGAAGGTAGAAAATTTATTTATACTACCAATATTGAAGAGAAAGAAGCCGTAGGAAATTATACAGACGATATTTTCAACCGTATTTGTCGAAAGAATGTCGGGAATGTAGTAGGGAGTGTCATTGAAGATCATGTCTTAAGCTTCGATGATATCCAGCGACTAGAAGAAATATTAGAGATGAAAAAAGCTTTCGCAGTAGAAGAAGTGGATTGTCAGTGTACAGAAGGGCAATGCGAATGCCATTTACATCATCATGGAGAATAAGTAGCGAAAAAA